>NZ_JAVSCF010000035.1:0-36125 GCF_031932565.1 Streptomyces sp. B1866 | reverse complement strand
ACCACCTCATTGTGTTAGGAGCTCTTAGCCAGGGGTGGTCGGCGGTTCAGCAATACCGATGAAGTTCCCAGCCATAGAACGGATGCGGACCGACCACCCCAGCGCGGTGAGGTCGTCTGTGAGTGTCTGGGCATCGTGGAATACCTTCACGATGCGGTACTGACTGCCGTCGTCGAGCCGGCGCAGGGCCGCGGGGGTCGGCTGGTTCGCGACGACCTCCTCGTATGCGGCTGCGGCGGGGCCATCGTCGATGAAGATCGCTTTGCCGCCCGGCGCGAGTGCGGCGGCGACGGTGTTCCAGAAGTCCGGCAGCCGCGTCGGGGGGACGTGGGAGAGCCAGAAGGCGAAGAATACGGTGTCGTAGTGTCGTGGCGGCTTCCACTCGAACAGGTCGGCCTGAAGGAAGCGGACGGTGGGGGATGCGGTACGCGCACGAGCGAGGGCCAGCACTTCGGCTGCCGCGTCCACAGCCGTTACCGACTGCGCCCGCGCGGCAAGCCTTAAGGTCCACTGGCCCGTTCCGCAGGCCAACTCGAGCACATCCCCGGCGATCGGGAGGTCATCGACGACAGCCAGCAATTTCTGCAGGGCTTCGTACTTTGCGTACTGCCGGTCGTATTCGGCCGCGCCGGCCCTGTAGTAGGCCCTCTGCTCTGCAAGGAGAGCGTCGTCATCCATGCAGGTTCCTCTCATCCGGGTTCGGTCAAAGCCAATCACGCTCAGCTCGCCAGCTTGGTTGCCGCAGATACTGTCGGCCTTCACCTTGGACAGGGTCAAGAGTCATGAGGGGCCTGCGAATGTCCTCGCCGACCGGCGGACGTCGCTCGTTGGGCTGACGTCGTCCGCGTCCGCGTCATATGGCTCTGCGTGATGCTCCACCCCGCGCGGGGGTCGGCCGCGGGTCTGGCCGGTACCGGGCTCGGCGAGCTTGGCGCCGGCTCCGCCCAGACCCGGCCGAACGTTGCCGACATGCGGTTCACCTCGCTGGGCCCATGGCGATCCTCCTCACCACGGAAACCGGAGCCAGCGGACGCTGCTCGACGCGGAAGAGTCCTCTGCTCGGTTCACAAGCCGAAGCTCGCGCGTCATGAGCCGTTGCAGAAGGCCGGGCTGGCGGCCTACGGTAATCGCCATCGCGGGCCACTGGCCCGGCCCAATACCGGGAGCGGCGGACCTTCCTGCCTGGGGCACAGTGCAGATGGGCAACGACGCCCCGTCCGGGTGACCGGCCCGCATCACCTCTCCCCGATGCGGGCCTCGCCAGGGTTCTGACAGGGGCGATCCGCGATGGCGTCGCAGCCATGTGTCCGGGGCGCTCGCGGCGGGGGCCCGCGGACTGGGCACCGGGTGCCGTCGGGTCCGGGCCGGTCGTCAGCAGGAGCTGCGGACCGGCTTGCCCGCGAAGCGGTCTGTGAGGAAGTCGACCGCGGCGTTCTTTCTGACGTAGTACTCCAGTACGTGCTCGCCCACGAGGTCCCGGGCCTTGCGGATGGTGGCGCCCTTGGCGCACCAGGCGCGGAAGAGGGTTTCGGCCTGCCAGAGGGGCACGATCTCGTCGGTGGCCGCCATGTAGTCGTAGACGGGCGTGGCCGGGGCGGCGGCGCCCAGAGTGTTCTCCTTCAGGACCTTCGCGACCGGCGGCAGCGACAGCGGGTCGGGCAGGCCGGTGTAGTCGGTGAGCCTCGCGAAGGGGTCGCTGCCCGCCAGTTCGCTCAGGCACTTGCCGCGCGCCCGCTCCAGGGCCGCCCTGCCCTGGGCGTTGAGGTACGAGGCGAGGCCGGCGTCGGGGTATTCGGCGTCGAGGCTGACGATGGCGGCGGCCTGGAAGCCGGCGAACGGGCCGCCGTCCAGCCACCGGGCCACCGCCGCCGGGTCGGCCGGGGTGCCGCCCATGGCCGCGCCGACGAGCGTGACGTCCGGGGCGTAGGACGGCTGGAGCTGGGCCGCCCAGCCGGTCGCCTGGGCACCGCCGGAGTAGCCGCTCAGCGCCCACGGGCCGCCCGCGCCCACGCCGCCGGAACGGGCGGCGTTGAAGTTCTTCACCGCGCGGATGCCGTCCAGCACCGCGTGGCCGGCCTGGACGCCGCCCATGAACACCGACTTGGGGCCCTCGAAGTCGGGCATCGCCACGGTCCAGCCCTTGTCGAGGAAGGGGGTGGCGTAGTTGACGTTCGACGCGGCGTCGCCGATGCCGGACGCCACGCCGTAGGACGGCGCGCACTGGGTGCCGGTGGAGTCCTCGGCCGCCTGCACCGACACCACCGGGCGTGGCCCGGGCCCGGGCCACGCCGCCACGGGCACCAGCAGGGTGGTGACCGCCAGCTCCGGGCGGTCGTGGGAGTCGTTGGTGCGGTACGAGATCTGCCACGCCGTCACCGCGTCGGGCGCCGGGCCCGCCTTGGGCGTGATCCGCCGGGAGGCGACGACCGCGCCCGGAGCGTACGCGCCGATCCCGGCCGGGGCCGCGTAGAACGGGTCCTGATCCGGCGGCACCGACCCGGGCGCCGGAGCGGTGCCGGCGGCGCTGCCGGTGAGGCCGGCCAGGGCCAGCGCGGCGGCGACCGGAAGCGCCAGGGCCGCTCTCACGGCGGCCGGGACGGTGGGCAGTGCGCGTCTCATCGCTCGCTCCAGGGATGGTCGGGCCAGGCTGTGCCCTGCCGGGGGCGCCGGCAGGTGGGACCTGTCGGAGCGCCCCGCCCCGGCACCGCCCGCGTCCGCACCGTAGCGGCTCAAGCCCGCTGACCGGGTGGGTTCGCGCGGATTGCGGTCTGCCGCCGGTCGAGCTCCTGCGCGACGCGGGCGCGCAGGAGCTCGTACTCCTCGCGAAGTCTGTGCCACTCGGTCGCGGGCGGGCGGGGAATGACGATTCCTCCGGTGACGGTCTCCTCCGGCCCGAACTGCTCGCGCGTGAGGTCGATCTCAAGGCCCGTGCCCAGGCGGTTCCACCAGTGGTAGTCCACCCGCGCTCCGCCGACATGGACCTCTCCCCGGATCAGGTCGCCTCCCAGCAGGTCGTTGAGCACCATGGCGGTCACCCCGCACTGGTCCCGGGCCGGGTTGTCCCGGCTCCAGCGCGAGCGGAACTCGGGCGTGCACGTCTCGGCGCTCCAACTGCTGCGAACCGCTCGCTCGATATCGGTGAGAAGCAACGGCGACATACCTGTGATCCTCCCAGCGGGCACTGACATCGGCCGGACAGGGCAGGCCGCCGCGGTGGGAGGTGGGCGCCGGTCAGGTCAGCGCCGCCGCCTTGCGCAGCAGTACCGCCCGTTCGCGGACGTTGCCGCACAGCCGGGCGGCGAGTTCCAGCTCGGCGCGTGCCTCGGCGGTCCGGCCGAGTCGGGTGAGCAGTTCGCCGCGTACGCTCGGCAGCAGGTACGACCCGGACAGGCGGCCGGTGGCGGCCAGGTCGTCCACCATCGACAGCGCCTGCCGCGGGCCGCCGGCCATCGCGACGGCGACGGCCCGGTTGAGTTCGACGACGGGCGAGGGGGCCACGCGGCCGAGCGCCTCGTACAGCAGCACGATCCGCTCCCAGTCGGTCTCCGGCACCGAGGGCGCCGCCGCGTGGCAGGCGGCGATCGCCGCCTGGAGGCCGTACGGGCCCAGGCCCCGCCCGGCCGCCTGGGCCCGGCGGAGCGCGGCCAGGCCGCGGCGGATCGCCGACCGGTCCCAGCGGCGCCGGTCCTGGTCCTCCAGCAGGACCGCCTCGCCGTCAGGTCCGGTACGCGCGGGGAAGCGCGCCGCCGTCAGTTCGCACAGGGCCAGCAGTCCGTGCACCTCCGGCTCACCGGGCAGCAGCGCGCTCAGGACCCGGGCCAGCCGGACCGCCTCGTACGCCAGGTCGGGGCGCAGCAGGTGGTCGCCGGAGGTCGCCGTCGAGCCCTCCGTGAAGATCACGTACAGCACGCTCAGGACGCCGCCGAGTCTTTCGCGCCGCTCCTGCGGCGGCGGCAGTTCAAACGGCACTCCGGCCGCGGCGATCGTCTTCTTGGCCCGGGTGATCCGCGCCTGGACCGTGGGCACGGGTATGAGGAAGGCCCGGGCGATCTCCTGGCTCGACAGGCCGCCGACCGCGCGCAGGGTCAGGGCCACCCGGGCCTCGGGCGAGAGCACCGGATGGCAGGCGGTGAACATCAGCGCGAGGACGTCGTCGTCGATCCGGTCGGGGTCCCACGGCAGGTCCTGCGTACGGTCCCCCGGGGCCGCCGCGCCCGTCGCCGCCTCGCCCTCGGCGAGCTGTCCGGCGAGCAGGGCGTACCGCTCGTCCAGGGCCGACCGGCGGCGGAAGCTGTCGATGGCGCGGCGGCGGGCGGTCGCCGTCAGCCAGCCCGCCGGGTTGGCCGGCGCGCCGTCGCGCGGCCAGGCGACGAGCGCTTCCGCCACCGCTTCCTGGGCGACGTCCTCGGCGAGCGCGAAGTCGCCGGTGTAGCGGGCGAGCGCGCCGACGATCCGCGCGGCCTCCATCCGCCAGACGGCCTCGACGGCCCGCCGCGCCGGATCGGCGCTCGGCGGGCCGCCGGGCACGGTGTCGCCCGGCGGGCCGCCGGGTGCCGCCTCGCCCGGCGGGCCGCCGGCGGCCTCGGGCGTCACAGCTGGCCGGTCCGCTCGCGCCACGCCCGCTCCCTGATGATCCACTCGTTGTCCTGCGGGAACTCGTCGATGGCCGGCACGCGGCGGATCTCGCACTTGCCGCCGATGGACGCCGGGAGCCGCTTGGCCCACTCGACCGCCTCCTCCTTGGAGGCCACGTCGATCAGGTAGAAGCCGCCGAACAGCTCCTTGGTCTCGCCGTACGGGCCGTCGGTGACCACCGGCGTGTCGCCGCTGAAGTCGACCACCACGCCCTGGGACGGGTCGTCCAGGCCCTCGGCGGCGACGAGCACGCCCGCCCGGATCAGCTCCTCGTTGTAACGGCCCACCGTCTCCAGCATGTCCTCGAACGGCGTCTCCATCATCTTCGCCACGGACTCGTCCGTGCCCCGCATGATCAGCATGTACTTGGCCATCGTCGATCTCCTCGTGGTGCAGGGGCCGCCTCTCGACCCTCTCACTAACAGGTCGAACGGGGCCGCCGCGGATCGACACGGCGCCCGGACGCGGTTCGCTTCTTTTTTCAGCCCGGTGCGTTTCGGCCCGGCGCGGGGCCGGTTCCGGTCCGGCCCGGGGCCCGGCCCGCCGGGTTCCGCCGGGCGGCCGGGCGGGGTGTCGCGGCGAAGGCTCGTATACCTCGGCGGCGGTCGCGGTCGGCGTCCTAGGGTGGGGGCATGTCCGCCACCGTGCCCGGGCCGTCGCCCGCCGCCGAGACCTCCGAGCTGCTCGCCGACCCGTACGGGACCTACGCCCGGCTGCGCGAGGCAGGGCCGGTGCACCGGATCGCGGGGACGGACGGGCTGCCCGCGTGGGTCGTCACCCGGTACGACGACGTGCGGCAGGCGCTCGCCGACCCGCGGCTGTCGCTGGACAAGCGGAACGCGCGGCCGGGCAACTACGTGGGGCTCGCCCTGCCGCCCGCCCTCGACGCGAACCTGCTGAACATGGACCCGCCCGACCACACCCGCATCCGGCGCCTGGTCTCCCGGGAGTTCACCCCGCGCCGGGTCGAGCAGCTGCGCGAGCCGGTCCGGCGTACCGCCGAGGGGCTGCTCGCCGGGATCGCGCCGCGCGGGCGGGCCGATCTGATCGCCTCGTACGCCGCGCCGCTGCCGATCGCCGTCATCTGCGACCTGCTCGGCGTGCCCCCGGGCCACCGGCACGACTTCCGCGCGTGGACGGACGCGCTGATCGCGCCCGACCCGGCGCGGCCGGAGCGGGCCAGGGAGGCGATCGGCTCGCTGCTGGGCTTCTTCGGCCGGCTGCTCGCCGACAAGCGCGCCGAGCCGGCCGACGACCTGCTGTCCGCGCTGGTCACGGCGAGCGAGGAGGACGACCGGCTGAGCGAGGACGAGCTGACGTCGCTGGCCTTCGCGATCCTCTTCGGCGGGTACGAGAACACGGTGCACCTCATCGGCAACGCCGTCCTGGCGCTGCTGCGCGAGCCCGGCCAGATGGATGCGCTGCGCGCCGATCCGGGCCTGCTGCCGGGCGCGGTGGAGGAGTTCGCGCGGTACGACGGGCCGGGGCCGCTGGCCATCCGGCGGTTCCCGCTGGAGGACGTCACCATCGGCGGCGTCACCGTCCCGGCGGGCGAGACGGTCCTGCTGTCGGTCGCCGCCGCCAACCGCGACCCGCACCGCTTCCCCGACCCCGACCGGCTCGACGTGACCCGCGACGCCTCCGGCCACCTGACGCTCGGCCACGGCATCCACTACTGCCTGGGCGCGCCGCTGGCCCGCCTGGAGACCGAGGTCGCGCTGCGGGTCCTGCTGGACGCCTTTCCCCGCCTGGCGCTGGACGTGCCGCCCGGCGAGCTGCGGTGGCGGCCCAGCCTGCGCACGCGCGGGCTGCTGGGGCTGCCGGTGCGCTGGTGAGCGCACCGGGCGACTCCGGTGGCGGGCTGCCGCCTCGGATATCGTGGAAGACTGTGGGAGTCGGATCACAGGCCGCCAAGCGGGAAGAACCAGCGGAAGCCGCGCACGCCGAGGACGGCGTCACGTTCCGGCAGCGTCTGATGGAAGGGCTGGCCGCCTCGATCCGCGAGCGGGGGTACCACGAGACCAAGATCGCGGACATAGTCCGGCACGCCAGAACCTCCCGCCGCACCTTCTACGCGGAGTTCTCCGGCAAGGACGACTGCTTCGTCGCGCTGCTGCGGGCGACCCACGACCGGATGCGGATGGAGATCATCGCCTCCGTCGACCTGTCCGCGCCCTGGGTGACGCAGATCCGGCAGGGAGTCGAGGCCTACATCGGCGCGGTCGCGTCCGAGCCCGAGCTGAGCGTGTGCTGGATCCGTGAGCTGTCCGCGCTCGGCGACCTCGCCCGCGCCGTCCAGCGCGAGATCATGGACATGTTCACCGAGACGGTCCTGCTGATGACCGACAACGAGCAGGCACGGCAGGTCGGGGTCATGCCGCTGTCCCGCCCCATGGTCCTGCTGCTCCTCGGGGGACTGCGCGAGCTGATCGCGACCGTCCTGGAGGACGGCGGGGACGTGCGGGACGTGACCGAGGTGGCCGTCGAGGCCGCGACCGCGCTGGTCGGGCCCCGGCCGGACCGCCTGCCGCCGGGGATCGAGGACCGGCCGGACGGCGGTTGAGCGGGTCCGGGCCCGGCCTGCCGGCCCGCTCCGGCGGCCCGGCTACTACGGAATGACCTGTTCCGTCCAGATGCACTTCCCGCCCGGGGTGAAGCGCGTCCCCCACCGCTGCGCCAGGGCCGCGACCAGTTGCAGGCCCCGGCCGCCCTCGTCCGTGACCGACGTGTGCCGGATGTGCGGCGTCNGCGACCAGTTGCAGGCCCCGGCCGCCCTCGTCCGTGACCGACGTGTGCCGGATGTGCGGCGTCGTCAGGCTGCCGTCGGAGACCTCGCAGATCAGGGTCTGACTGCGCAGCAGCCGCAGCCGGATCGGGCCCTTGGCGTGCCGGATGACGTTGCCGACCAGCTCGCTGGCCAGCAGCTCCGTGGTCATCGTCAGCTCCTCGTCCAGGCTCCAGGCAGCCAGTTGCTCGCGCACGCGCGCGCGGGCCTGGCCCGCGGCCCTGGGGTCCTCCGGCAGCGGCCAGGAGGCCATGTCGCCGGGGGCCAGGCACCGGGTGCGGGCGACGAGGACGGCGGTGTCGTCCGTGGTGACGCCGTGCGGGGGCAGCAGGGTGGCGGTGAGGGTGTCGCACAGCGCGTCCGGGTCCACCTGCCCGTCGGCCCGGCCGCGGCCGCCGCGCAGGGCCGCGGTCAGGGTGCCCGCCAGGTGGGCCATGCCCGCGTCGATGTCGCGGTCCGGGGACTCCACCAGGCCGTCGGTGTACAGCACCAGCAGGCTGCCCTCCGGCAGCTCGACGTCGAGGGTGTCGAAGGGCGGGGCGGCCACGCCCAGCGGCGGGTCGGGGACCAGCGCCGGGAAGGTGACGGTGGCGTCCGGGTGGGCGACGGCGGGCGGCAGGTGGCCGGCGTTGGCGTAGGTGAGGACCTGCGTCGTGGGGTCGTAGATCCCGTACAGGCAGGTGGCGAACGAGTCGTCGCCCAGGTCGCTGACGATGTCGTTGAGCCGGGCCAGCACGTCGTCCGGCGGCAGCTCCAGGTCCGCCAGGGTGCGTACGGCCGTGCGCAGCCGGCCCATGGTGGCCGCCTCGGCCATGCCGTGGCCCATCACGTCGCCGATGACCAGCGCGACGCGGTCGGCGGACAGCGGGATGATGTCGTACCAGTCGCCGCCCACGTCGGCGCCGTGGCCCGCGGGCAGGTAGCGGGCGGCGGCGGTGACGGCGGGCAGGGCGGGCAGCACGCGCGGCAGCAGGGCGCGCTGGAGCTCCTCGGCGCGGGTGNCGCCGATGACCAGCGCGACGCGGTCGGCGGACAGCGGGATGATGTCGTACCAGTCGCCGCCCACGTCGGCGCCGTGGCCCGCGGGCAGGTAGCGGGCGGCGGCGGTGACGGCGGGCAGGGCGGGCAGCACGCGCGGCAGCAGGGCGCGCTGAAGCTCCTGCGCGCGGGTGTAGGCGGCGTCGTACAGGCCCGCCCGCTCCAGCGCCTGGGCGATCAGGCCGCTGAGCGCCGTGAGCAGGGTCCGCTCGTCGTGGGTGAACCGGCGCGGGCGGTCGAAGGAGATGACGCCGATACCGATCTCGCGACCGGAGGCGATCAGCGGCAGGAACGCCCACGCCTTCTTCCCGCCCGCCTCGGGGAAGTCGGCCAGCTCGGGGTAGGAGGCGACGAGCTCCTCCGGCGACTCGATGAACTCCGGCTCGCGCGTGCGCAGCCGCTCCCCCGCGGGCGTGCCGGGCGAGATCGGCAGGCCGTGCAGGCGGTCGAGGAAGGGAACCGGGTAGCCGACGGAGCCGACCACGTTGAGCCGGTCGTGCTCCAGGGAGAGGATGACAAGACCGTACGCGTGGAACGGCGGCAGGACGCTGTCGGCGACGGCGCTCACCACGTCCTGCGCGGTGACGGCCTCGGCGAGCGCCCGGGTCAGCCGGCCCATGAGGGCGGCCCGCTCGGCCGCGGCCCGCTCGGCGGCCTCACGGCGGCGCTTCTCGGTGACGTCCGTGACGTACAGCGTCAGGCCGTCGGGCACCGGCACCAGGCGCAGGTGGTACCAGCGGTCGGTGTCCGGCCAGAGCACGTCGAAGCCGACGGGCCGGCCGGCCGCGGCGGCCTGCCGGCAGCGCTCCTCCAGGCCCTCCACGGGGCGCATGGCCGGTACGTCCCACAGCACGCGGCCCACCACGTCGGGGGACGAGCCCAGCAGCTGCTCGGCCGCCACGTTCAGGAACCCGATCCGCCAGTCGCCGCCGACCGCGAGGAAGCCGTCGGACATGTGCCGCAGGGCCCGGCCGACGGACTCCAGGGCGGCGTGGGTGTCGGTGGTGTCCCACATGGTGATGACCAGGCGGGCCGGTTCGCCGTCGTCGTCCAGGGCCACCACGTCGTGGTTGCGCACCCAGCTGTACGTGCCGTTCGACCGGCGCACCCGGTACTCGATGTCCATCACGCCGCGGGTGCGGATGACCCGGTCGGCCTCGGCGACCACCCAGGGCAGGTCGTCGGGGTGGATCAGGTCGGCCCAGGTCTCGATCCGCCAGTCGAACACCTTGCGGTCGATGTCGAGCGCGTCCAGCATCCGCTCGTCGAAGAGCATGTCACCGGTGCGCAGGTCCCACTCCCAGGTGCCGACCTCCACCGCCTGGAGCACGTGCCGCGGCTCCTGCCCGGCCTCGTGGCCGTGCAGCAGGGTGGGGGCGACGCCCTCCGGGCCGAGCGGGGACAGCCGCAGCCGGCCGCCCGCCCAGCGGGCGACCTCCTCGAAGAACGCCCGCTGCGCGGCGTCCGGCGCGCCGGCCCGTGGGGTGACCACGGACAGGGCGCCCAGCGGCCCGTCCGGGCCGGGCAGCGGTACGGCCGCCATGCCCGCGCCGGCCGGGACGGCGGACGCCTCCGGCACGACGGGAGCGCGCCCGTACAGCTGCTCGGGCACGTCGAGGACGGGCAGGTAGACGTAGCTGTCGTCGCGGACGGCCCGCGCGGGGGCCACCGAGCCGTCCTCGGAGATGTTGCCCCACAGGCGGGTGAAGGCGCGGGACAGGCCGCTGCTGGCCACCATGCGCAGGTCGCGGGAGATGTCCCGCGCGCGCAGGTAGGCCATGCCGCCGAGCCCGCCGAGGTCGGCCGTCGCGTGGAGCAGCGCGGACAGCAGGACCTCGGTGTCCCCCTGGCTGTCGTCGACGGTCGCGAGCATGCCCAGCCGGTCGGCCCGCACCGGATCCGGCTGTCTGTCCGCTCCGCGGTCACCTCTGGGCATCACAGCCGCCCTCGCCCTCCCATCAGCCCGGCTCGGCGGTGCCGCGCGCCACGCGGCCCCAGTGGCCGAAAGACCCGAAAAGTCGCGAATATCGCGGTAAATAACTCATAATAGTTACGTATGTGACTTCTTCGTGTCGCCCACGAAAGCCTCGGCAGGACGGGGGGCGCGAGGCGGGACGGGCGGGGCGCGGCGGCAGGGCCCGGAAGAGCGGCCGGTCGGAGCGTCGGACGGCGTGCGGCGCGGCGCGGGGCGCGCGGAATCCCGGGCGACGGGCGCCCGGCGTGCGGCCGTGGCACGGCACGCGCGCATGGCCCGCCACCGGTCCGTAAAACCGTCTGCGACACCCGTCGATCACCCCCGTTACGACGCTACGCTACCCATACGACAGCCGCCGTCCCAGTCCCTGGACGGCACGGCGTTGCGCGGGTGGCGGCGCGGCGGAGTCCGCCTGGGTGCTACCGGTTGGTAGGGGCTGCGAGGCGGCCGGGCGGCGGGCCGCACCGGCCGCGCGGGCGCCGCGGACGGGGGCCGGGCGGCCGGAGTTCGGCGCCGCACCCGGGCTGTGGGGGCCGTCGCCGGGGGTGCGGCGCCGCCGGGACCGGCCGCCGCGGCCAGGGGCCCGGCGGGTCCGGCGCCGGTGTCAGTAGTCCGGCAGCGGGAAGTCGCTGAGCCCCGCGTAGACCTCCATGAAGTCCTCGGTGATGGCGAACGGGTCCTCCTCGCGCGGGTCGGCCGTGAACCCCTCGCGCAGCCGCTTCAGGTTGGCCGGGGCGATGTCCTGGTTGGCCGTCACGTACGCGCGCAGCCTCCGCTCGTACGCCGCGAAGGCCGCCCGGTGGTCGCCGCCCGCCGCCTTCAGCTCCCCCGCCAGCACGTACGCGCCGACCATGGCCAGGGTCGTGCCCTGCCCCGTGGCGGGCGAGCCGCAGTAGCCCGCGTCGCCCAGCAGCACGACCCGGCCGCGGGACCAGGAGTCCATGCGGATCTGCGCCAGGGAGTCGAAGTGGAAGTCCGGGGCGTCCCACATCCGCTCCAGCAGCCGGGGCATCTCCCAGCCCGCGCCCGCGTACACCGCGGCCACCAGGCGCTTGTGGTCCTCGGTACGCGCGGACCGCGCGGGCGGCTCGTCCGCTTCCATGCCGACGAAGACGCGCAGCTCCGCGTTGTCCCGGACGCTCATCACCATCCCGCCCCACGTGCCGCTGCCCGGGCGCCGGTAGACGACCTGCCAGCGGTCCAGGCCCAGGTCGTTGGGGGCCGTCCACACGGCCAGGTAGCTGCCGAGGAAGTGCAGACAGCGCTCCTCCGGTCCGAAGGCCAGGCGGCGGGTCGCGGAGTGCACGCCGTCGGCGCCGACGACGACGTCGAACGTGCGCCGCGCACCGCCGGCGAAGACCACGCGCACCGCGTCCTCGTCCTGGGTGAGGGCGGCGATCGAGTCGCCGAACAGGTATTCGATCCGGCCGTCCGCGCCTCCGCCCGCGGCGAACAGGATCTCGCACAGCTCGTCGCGCAGGATCTCCACGTCCGGGCCGCCGACCGCCTCGCCCGTGGCCACGCGCTCGGTGCTGCGGAACAGCTCCGCGCCCTCGTCGTCGACGATCGACACGCCCCGTATGCCGGTGCGGCGCGCGCGTACCGCCCCGGCCACGCCCATGCGCTCGGCCACCTCCAGCCCGGCGCCGCGCACGTCGACGGGCTGGCCGCCCGGCCGCAGCCAGGGCGCCCGCTCGACCACGGTGACGTCGAAGCCGTACCGGTCGAGCCAGTAGGCGAGGGCGGGGCCGGCGATGCTGGCGCCGGAGATCAGGACGCTGGTGGCCCGCGGGGTCCCGGCCCGGCCGGACGGGGTGGACGGGGTGGCGGGGGTGGGGGGTGATGAGGACATGGCGATCTCCTTGTCGTGGTCCTGCGGACGCCTGTCGTCCGGCGGAACGGCACTCCCGCGCGTACGGCGCTTCCGCGCGGGCGTGCCGTACGCGCGGGAGTGCCGGCGCGGGCGCACGGCGGCCGGGCAGGGGTGCGGGCCGCGTCGCCGGGTGTGCCGTTACGGGGTCCGGCGCGGCGTCCGTACGGGTCGTACGGAACGTCGTACCGCGGATCTTCCGTACGCCCCGAGCCTGGCCCGCCGCGTCGACAAACCGCCGACAGGCCGCCGTCACACGGCCCGCGCCGCCGACACGGCGCCGCCAGGCGCCGACACAGGGGCCGGGGAGCGGGCGGGGGGCGTCAGCCGTCGCCGGGCGGCCGCCGTTCGGTGACGGCGGCCAGGATGCGCGGCAGGAAGCGGCGCTCCAGCGCGCCGGGCGGCAGCCGGTCGGGCTCGACGTAGCTCTGCGCCAGGCCGCCCTCGCGCAGGGCGATGAGGAGGCGGGCGAGGTCGTCGGCGTCGACGGTCAGGGCCAGGCCGGCACGGCCCAGGTGGGTGGTGAGGCCGCGGGCCAGCTCGGCGCGCAGCCGGGCGTCGTGCTGGGCGAGGACCCAGGCGGCCTGCGGGTCGCGGATGGCGTGCAGGGTGAACTCGGTGGTGACCAGGTACCAGTCACGCTCGTCCGGCTCGACGCGGCAGACCTGCTCCACCAGCCGCTCCACGGTCAGGTCGTCGGCCGGGATGGCGTCGACCAGGGCGGTCAGGCGGCGGACGGTCTGCTCGCTGTGCTCGTCGAACAGGGCGAGGAACAGCTCTTCCTTGCTGCTGAAGTTCGAGTAGAAGGCGCCGCGCGTGTAGCCCGCGCGGGCGCAGACCTGCTCGATGGTGGTGGCCTGGAAGCCGTGCTCGGCGAACGCCGCGAGCGCCGCCCGCAGCAGCGCGGCCCGGGTGCGCGGGCGGCGCTTCGTGGTGCCCTTGGGCATCGGGCCCTCCCGGCGCGGTGACGTTTCCGACGATACACAAGAGTATCGGATTCACGTACGTATCCGATACGGTGCGGGGCGGGCCGCGGGCAGGTTTTCACCCGCCCGCGCGGGCGGGTGAAAAGGCCGGAGCGGCCCGGAAGCCCGGAGACTGAAAAAGCCGGAGAGGCCGGAGAGCGGGCCGCCGGCGGCCCGGGCCCCGCGGGTCCGCCGAAGGGAGCGATACGGATGGACGCTGACGTCATCGTCGTCGGCTGCGGGCTGGCCGGGCTCGCCGCCGCCGCGGAGCTGGCCGACGCCGGCCGCCGGGTGGTCGTGGTCGACCAGGAGCCGGAGGCGAGCCTGGGCGGTCAGGCGTTCTGGTCGTTCGGCGGGCTGTTCCTGGTCGGCTCGCCCGAGCAGCGGCGCACGGGCATCGCGGACTCGCCCGAGCTGGCGTGGCAGGACTGGCTGGGCACCGCGGGCTTCGACCGGGGCGTGGACGACCCGGCGGGCGAGGACCACTGGGCGTACCAGTGGGCCCGCGCGTACGTGGACTTCGCGTGCGGCGAGAAGCGGGCGTGGCTGCACGGCCTGGGGGTGCGGTTCGTGCCCGTCGTGGGCTGGGCCGAGCGCGGCGGCTACCTGGCCGACGGGCACGGCAACAGCGTGCCGCGGTTCCACATCACCTGGGGTACGGGCCCGGGGCTGCTGGCGCCGTTCGAGCGGCGGGTGCGCGAGGCGGCCGAGCGGGGCCGGGTGGTCCTGCGCTTCCGGCACCGGGTGGACGAGCTGGTGGTGACCGGCGGCGCGGTCACCGGCGTGCGCGGCGCGGTGCTGGAGCCCAGCGGCGCGGCCCGGGGCACGGCCAGCTCGCGCGTGGCCACCGGCGCGTTCGAGCTGTCCGCGCAGGCGGTGGTGGTGACCTCCGGCGGCATCGGCGGCGACCACGAGCTCGTACGAGCCAACTGGCCGGCCCGGCTCGGCCCGGCGCCCCGGAGCATGGTCACCGGCGTGCCCGCGCACGTGGACGGCCGGATGCTGGCGATCAGCGAGCGGGCCGGGGCCCGCATGGTCAACCGCGACCGGATGTGGCACTACACCGAGGGCATCCAGAACTGGGACCCGATCTGGGACCGGCACGGCATCCGCATCATCCCCGGCCCGTCCTCGCTGTGGCTGGACGCGCGGGGCCGGCGCTTTCCCGCGCCGAACTTCCCGGGCTTCGACACCCTCGGCACCCTCAAGGCCATCGCCGACACCGGCTACGACTACTCGTGGTTCGTCCTCACCCACAAGATCGTGGAGAAGGAGTTCGCACTGTCGGGCTCGGAGCAGAACCCGGACCTGACGGGCAAGAGCCTCGCCGAGGTGCTGCGGCGGGTGCGGCCCGGCCCGAGCGGCCCGGTGCGGGCGTTCCTGGACAAGGGCGCCGACTTCGTCGTCGCGGACACGCTGCCGGAGCTGGTGGCGGGCATGAACCGGCTCACCGACGAGCCGCTGGTCGACCTGGACGGCGTGCGGCGCCAGATCGAGGCCCGGGACCGCGAGCTGGCCAACCCCTTCGCCAAGGACCTCCAGGTGATGGCCATCCACAACGCGCGCCGCTCGCGCGGGGAGCGGCTGCTGCGCACCGCGGCCCCGCACCGGCTGCTGGACCCGAAGGCGGGCCCGCTGATCGCCGTGCGGCTGCACATCCTCACCCGCAAGACCCTCGGCGGGTTGCAGACGGACCTCGCGGGCCGGGTGCTGCGCGCGGACGGCAGCGTACTGCCGGGCCTGTACGCGGCCGGGGAGGTGGCCGGATTCGGCGGGGGCGGGGTACACGGCTACCGTTCGCTGGAGGGCACGTTCCTGGGCGGCTGCCTGTTCTCCGGCCGCGCGGCCGGGCGCGCCGCCGCGGCGGCGACGGCGTCCTGACGGTCCCTCGTCCCTTTCCCGGGCCTTCGCGCCGACGGCACCTGACGGCCTTCCGTAGAGTGGACCAGGCGGTGCGCGACGGCGCGAACAGGGGGCGCGCGGATACCGGACGCGCCCGCGAATCACTCTCACGTGTGGTTTGAAATAAAAGCTATAACGCCCAAATGAGTGATCCTGAATGTTATTATGATCTTGATTGTAAGGAATACTGCACTTAGTCGAATTAGTGCGGCGCTAGCCTGCCCGCCGTGACAACGGACTCCTCACACACCGTTCGGCGCCGTGGATTCCTCGGCGCCGCCGCGTTCACCGCGGGAACCGCTCTCACCTCCGCCGGGGCCCTGGCCGCCCCGCCCGCTTCCGCCGCCGGCCGGACCGCCCCGGCCGGCGCCCGCCCCCGTCCCCGCGCCGGCCGCCGCGACCGCGACGCCAGCGGCGACCTGGCCCGCACCATGCTTCTGGTCGGCGACCGCGACGAGGACCTGAAGCTGGAGTACCTGCGCATCCTCATCGACCGCGGGCTGCCGCGCACGACCAGCCCCAAGAAGGTGCTCATCGTCGGCGCCGGGATAGCCGGTCTCGCCGCCGCGACCCTGCTGCGCGACGCGGGCCACCGCGTCACCGTCATCGAGGCCAACGGCAACCGCGTCGGCGGCCGGATCAAGACCTTCCGCCGGGTCTTCCAGGACAAGGCCCTGCACGCCGAGGCGGGCGCCATGCGCATGCCCGACGTGCACCCCCTGGTCCTGGCCCTGTCCGACAAGCTCGGCCTGGAGCGCCGCCTGTTCTACAACGCGGACATCGCGCCGGGCACCCGCCCGACCGGCGACGTGCCGCCGGTGACGTACCGGGCCTTCACCGGGGAGACCTGGACCAACGGCGACCCGACCGAGTTCCGCGCGCCCGCCGCCGTGCGGCGCACCCTGATACGCGTCAACGGGCAGCAGATCACCCGCGCCCAGTACGCGCAGAACCCCGCCCAGATCAACCGGAGCTTCGGCGCGACCGACACCACCACCATGGCCGCCGCCGTCGACCGGGCGCTCGCCGACGCGACGGTCCCGGCGGACGCCCCGGTCAACGAGCAGATCGAGGCGTGGACCGACATCATCAGCCGGTTCGACGACTACTCCACCCACCGGTTCCTGGTCGAGCACGCCGGGTGGGACCTGTCCCGCATCCAGGCGGCCGGGACGCTGGAGAACATGACGTCCCGCCTGCACTACTCGCTGTTCCCGACCCTGATGGACCACTCCCTGATCAACCCGGGCGCCCGGTACTGGGAGTTCAAGGGCGGGACCCAGACCCTCACCGACGCCCTCGCCAAGCCCCTGGCCGACGTCATCCACATGAACCGGCGCATGACCCGGCTGGTGCAGACCCGGTCCGGCGTACGGATCGAGACGACCGCCGAGTCGGGCACCGAGGACTCCTGCGACGGCGCGCCGCAGGCCCCGCGCGAGACGTTCACCGGCGACTACGCCATCGTCACCGTGCCGTTCAGCGCACTGCGGTTCTGCGAGTTCGAGCCGCTGCTGTCCTACCCGAAGCGGCGGGCCGTCACCGAGCTGCACTACGACTCGGCGACCAAGGTGCTGCTGGAGTTCAAGACGCGCTTCTGGGAGCGGGGCCGCGACGGGTTCACCGGCGGCGGCTGCGTGTCCGACAGCGCCAACCGCTTCACGTACTTCCCCTCGCACGTCGAGGACTCCGACGGCGGCGTGGTCCTGGCCTCGTACACGTGGTCCGACGACGCCATCCGGTGGGACTCGCTGACCGAGGGCGAGCGGTACCACTTCGCGCTGGAGAACATGGCCCGGATGTTCGGCCCGCGCGTGTACGACGAGTACACCGGCACCGGCGCCACCCAGTCCTGGGTGCGCGCCCGGTACGCGCTGGGCGAGGCGGTCATCTTCACGCCGGGCCAGCTGCACGAGCACCACGCGGCGGCGCGGACCGTCGAGGGGCGCGTGCACTTCGCGGGCGAGCACACCAGCCTCAAGCCCGCCTGGATCGAGGGCGCGCTGGAGAGCGCGGTGCGCACCAGCCTGGAGCTGCACAGCCGCCGCTGACGGGCCCGGGGCGCCGTACCGCACGTACGGGCCCGCCAGACACCATGCCCCGGTGCGCGTCGGCGTGCCGGGGCATGGCGCGTGCCGGGCCCGGAGGCAAGGGTCACCGGGCCCGGCACGCGTGCGGGGACAGCCCAGGCGGCCGGGCATTCCGCCGCGCTCCCTTCGCCGCCTGCGGCTATCCTCATCCATGCCGCGGATCGACTATACCGAACAGCATAGAGATTTCTCTAGTGATCGGTATAGGCGATGGCGCGCCAACCACGGCGCCCGGAGCGCCGAGGGTCCCGACGGTCCCGAAGCAGGGGTTACGGCATGGCACGACGGTCTGACGCACGCGAGCGCATGATGGGCAGCGCGGTGGAGCTGTTCCGGGAGCGCGGCGTGGCCGCCACGTCCCTGTCGGACGTCGTGGAGCGCGGCGACGCGCCCCGCGGCTCGGTCTACCACTATTTCCCCGGCGGCAAGGCCCAGCTCGCCGAGGAGGCCACGGCCCGGGCCGGCCGGGACATGGCCGCCTCCCTCACCGCCCTGACCGCCGAGCACGGGCCCGTGGGGGCCTTCCAGGCGATCGTCGACGACTTCCGGCGGCAGATGCTCGACAGCGGCTTCGACGCCGGGTGCCCGGTCGCGGCCGGGGCGCTGGCGGGCGGCGAGGCGCCCGCCGCGCGCGAGGTGGCGGGCGAGGCGTTCCGCACCTGGGAGGCCGCCCTGTCCGCCGCCCTGTGGCAGTACGGGCTGCCCCTGCGGCGCGCCGAGGGGCTGGCCACGCTGAGCATCTCGGCCGTCGAGGGCGCGCTGGTGCTGGCCAGGGCGCAGCGCAGCACCGGCCCGCTGGACCGGGTGCGCGAGGAGATGTCCGCCCTCCTGGGCGACCTGGTCGCCCGGCGCGGGGACGGCTGACAGCCGCCCCGTCACGCGCGTACGGGCGCTCGCGCGTACGACGCCGTACGTACGGACGCCGCGCCGCGTACCCATGTCGCTCCGCGGGGTTGACCCGTCCCATAGCTGCCTTCTACCGTGACGCGCACACAGTTATATCGCTCGGTATACATAATCGGCGTGCGAAGGGACGGTACCCGGGATGGTCCAGTCAGCGGCGCGCAAGACCGCCTGCATCCTGTGTGAGTGCAACTGCGGCATCGAGATCCAGCTCGACGGCCGGCGGTTCGCCCGGATCCGCGGGGACAAGGCCCACCCGGCCTCGCAGGGCTACACGTGCGAGAAGCCCCTGCGCCTGGACCACTACCAGAACGGCAGGCAGCGGCTGACCAGCCCGCTGCGCCGCCTGCCTGACGGCACGTACGAGCGGATCGACTGGGACACCGCGATCCGCGAGATCGCCGCGAAGCTGGCCGCGGTCCGGGACGCCCACGGCGGGCACACGATCCTCCACTACGGCGGCGGCCAGGGCAACCACCTGTGCGCCGTCTACGACCGCGCCCTGCTGCTGGGCCTGGGCGGCCAGTACTCCACGAACGCGCTGGCGCAGGAGAAGACCGGCGAGACCTGGGTCGACCAGCAGCTCTACGGCAGCCACACCAAGGGGGACTTCGAGCGGTCCGAGGTCGCGGTGTTCCTCGGCAAGAACCCGTGGCAGTCGCACAGCTTCCCGCACGCCCGCCCGACGCTGCGCCGGATGGCCGCCGACCCGGACCGCGCGATCATCGTCGTGGACCCGCGCCGCACCGAGACCGCCGACCTGGCCGAATTCCACCTCCGGGTGCGGCCCGGCACCGACGCGTGGTGCCTGGCCGCGATGCTCGGCGTCCTCGTCCAGGAGGACCTCGTCGACCACGCCTGGCTGGCCGAACACACCACCGGCACCGAGCCGGTGCTGGCGGCCCTCGCCGAGGTGCCGGTCGCCGACTACGCGCGGCGCTGCGGCGTCGAGGAGGACCTGCTGCGCGCCGCCACCCGCCGCATCGCGCGCGCGTCCAGCGTGTCCACGTACGAGGACCTGGGCGTCGAGCACGGCCCCAACAGCACGCTGTGCTCCTACCTGAACAAGCTGCTGTGGATTCTCACCGGCAACTTCGCCAAGCCCGGCGCGATGCACGTGCACTCGTGGATGTTCCCGCTGCTGGGCAAGTGGTACGTCGCCGGGTCCGGGCTGCTGCCCGAGCGGCCCTCGGCGCGGGAGCGGATCACCCTGGCCGCCATGCGCCTCGCCGCGCGGCCGCTGCGGTCCCTGGTGCCCCGGTTGGCCACCCGGCGGCGGGGGCGCGCGCTCGCCGACCGTCTCGCCTCGGCGCTGCTGTCCGCCACGTATCCCGCCGTCGGCCCCCGGCTGGGGCACGCCATCGCCAACCGGCTGATGATGACCGACGGCCCCACGCACACCCACGTCTCCGGCGCGCCGCTCGCCGGCGGCCTGTTCCCGCCCAACTTCATCGCCGAGGAGATCCTCGCCGACCACCCGGACCGCATCCGGGCGATGTGGGTCGACGGCGGCAACCCGGCGCACTCGGTGGCCGACTCGCCGCGCTTCAAGGAGGCGATGGCCGCCCTGGACCTGTGCGTCGTCATCGACGTGGCCTTCACCGAGACGGCGCGGCTGGCCGACTACGTGCTGCCCGCCAGCAGCCAGTTCGAGAAGTACGAGGCGACCTTCTTCAACGTCGAGTTCCCGCGCAACACCTTCCACCTGCGCCGCCCCGTGCTGGACCCGCTGCCCGGCACCCGCTCGGAGGACGACATCATCGGGTCCGTCATTCGCGAGATCGGCCTGGTGGACGACAAGCTGCTGCGCGCCCTGCGCACGGCGGCCACCGGCGGGCGGGCCGCGTTCAGCCTGCTGTTCTTCGCCGTCGTGGCCGCCCGCCCCGACCTGATGGGCGTCTTCCCGTACCTCCTGCGGGAGACCCTGGGGCCGACCCTGCCCGAGGGCGCCGAGTCGGCGGCCGTGATGTGGGGCATCGCCCACCTGGCCGCCCTCAGCCAGCCGGACGCGGTGCGGCGCGCGGGCTTCACCGGCACCGGCCACGAGCTGGGCGAGCGGCTGTTCGACGCGATCATGGCGGGCGAGTCCGGCGTCACCTTCACCGTGGACGACTACGCCGACGCGTGGAACTACGTCTGCCACCCCGACCGGCGCATCCGCACCGAGATCCCCGAACTGCTGGACGAGCTGCGGAAACTGCCGTCCGCGCGCAGCGACTGGACCAGCGAGGAGTACCCGTTCGTCCTGTCGGCGGGCGAGCGGCGCGCCTTCACCGCCAACGCCATCTACCGCGACCCGGCCTGGCGCCGCCGCGACGCCCAGGGCGCGCTGCGCATGCACCCGGACGACGCCGGTCCGCTCGCGATCGCCACCGGCTCGCGCGTCCGCGTGGTCACCGAGGCGGGCTCGGCCGAGGCGGTCGTCGAGGTCACCGACACGATGTACCCCGGCCACCTGGCCCTGCCCAACGGCCTGGGCGTCGACCACCCGGGCGAGGACGGCGTCTTCCGCCGCACCGGCACCGCACCCAACGACCTGACCCCCGCGCACCGCCGCGACCACATCATCGGCACCCCGTGGCACAAGCACGTGCCCGCGCGGGTGGAACCGCTCACCTGACGTCGGCCCGCGCGGGGCAACAGCCCCCGCCGGTCCGCGCCGCCGCTCCCCCTGCCGACCGGTGCGCGGCGGGCCGGCCGGTGTCCGGCACAGCGTGCCGGACACCGGCCGGCGCGGCGCGGCGGCGCGCCCGCGCGTACCGCCGATGTCCTCCTCAGGTCTACCCCCGGCTGCCACCACGGGTGGAGATCCATTTCAATCCGCTGCGGAATGTGCGGCCGCGCCGGTGCGCCTAACCTCGGGTGTGGCCGGTCGCCCGCCGGTGCGGCTTCGTCGGTTCCGGGCCGAGGCCCCGGCTCCGGTCAGGACCCGACAGCGCGGAGGGGCCGCGCGGGAGGCGTAAGCGGCGTACGGGCCCGTACGTGGACGGGGGGTACGGGCCCGTACGCTCCTCCGTACGCGGGGTGGGCGTACGGAGGCGGACGGGGGCCGGCGCGGTCCGGGGCCGCCGCTCGACGGCCGGCCGTCGGCCCCTGACGGGCAGCCGGGGACCGGCGGAGCCCCGCCGACCCCAGGAGCCCGGCAGCTTCGGGAGCCCCGGCGGAGAATGGGCCCGTGCCCATGGACGTGACCGCGCTGCACCCCCGACGCCCCTCCCCCGTACAGGATCTGCACGACGAGCGATTCGAACGCAGGGGGCTGCGGCTGCGGCTGTTGCGGGACGAGCTGATCCACCCGCTGGTCCCCGGCAACAAGTGGCGCAAGCTGCTGCCCAACCTGGAGGCCGCCGCGGCCGAGGGCCACACCCGGCTGCTGACCTTCGGCGGGGCGTACTCCAACCACGTCCGGGCCGTCGCGGCCGCCGCCGACGCCTGCGGCATGGCCAGTGTCGGCGTCATCCGAGGCGAGGAGCTGGCCCGCGCTCCCCGCAACTGGTCGCTGGCGCGCGCCGAGGCGTACGGGATGGAGCTGGCGTTCGTGGACCGGGGCCGCTACCGGCGACTGCGGCAACAGGCACAGGCCGAGGACCCCGGGGCACCGCGCGACCTGCCCGGCCGGTGGGGCCGGTGCTACGTGCTGCCCGAGGGCGGGACCAACGTGCTCGCCGCCCGAGGGGCCGCCGGGATCGCCGCCGACCTGCCCGGTCTCGGTCCGCGTGACCTCGTGTGCTGCCCGGTCGGCACCGGCGGGACGCTCGCCGGGATCGCCGCGGCGCTGCCCGCCGGGGCGCGGGCCCTGGGGGTCGCGGTGCTGCGCGGCGGCGCCGGATACCTGGAGGACGAGGTGACGCGGCTGCACCAGCGCGGGTGGGGGCGCGCGTTCGGCAACTGGCGCATCGACCACGACCACCACGGCGGCGGCTTCGCGCGCGTACCCGTCGAACTGGCCGGCTTCGCCGCCGCCTTCGAGGAGCGGCACGGGCTCGCGGTGGAGCGGCGGTACGTCGCCAAGATGCTCGCCTGCGTCTACGACCTGGCCGAACGCGGCGCGCTGGCCCCGGGAACGCGGGTCACCGCCGTCGTCACCGGTCCCCCGGAGCCGGAGGACGCCTGAGCGGCCGGCCAGACCAGGGCGGGCCGGGACGGGACGGGCCGCTGGGCGCCCGAGCGGCTGGTGCGGACCGGGAGCGGGCCGGTGAAGGGCGAGCTCCGGCCCCCGGGCGGAGCACGCGCGCCCGCACGGGCTGGAACCGGCCGACTCACCCTCGACATCGGGGAATCCGGTGGCGCGGCCGGGGACCCGGTGGCGAGACTCGCCGTATGCACGGGAAGCAGCCGGACCTGACGCTGACCGACGGGGAGGTCGTCCTGTCCCCGCTCCGCCTGGACGACGCCGCGGCGCACCTGGCCGGTGAGGACGCGGAGCTGGTGCGATGGCTGAACGGGGGCCCCGGCACCCGGGCCACGGTGGACGCGCACCTGCGGTGGTGCGAGGAGCAGTGGGAGACGCTGGGGCCGGTGCGCGCCTTCGGGGTGCGGGTGGCGGCCGGGGCCGTGCTCGCGGGCACGATCGAGGTGCAGTTCGGCCAGGCGGGGCTTGCCCCCGGGCAGGTGAACATCGCCTACGGGCTCTATCCGGCCTGGCGCGGGCGGGGCCTGGCGACCCGGGCGGTACTGCTCGCCTGCCGGTACGCGGCGCGGGCGGGGGCGGCCGAGGCGGTGATCCGGGCGGAGCCGGAGAACGCCGCGTCGGTGGCGGTGGCCCGCCGCTGCGGCTTCGGCTACCTCGGGCGCAGCGTGGAGGACGACGGCGCGCGGCTGGACTGGTTCGTGCGGGGGCTGGCGGCGTCGGACCCGGCGCCCGCGGGCCCGGCCGGGGTGTGACGCGGCGGCCCGCGCGCGGCTCAGCATGCGCGGCGCCCGGTGTCCGCGACTTCCGCGGGGAGGCCGCAGAGCCGCGCCGCCGTCGCCCACAGCTCCTCCTCGCGCCCCTCGTCGTAGGACTCGGGCGAGGAGCGCGTGGGACGGCCCCGGTCCAGGTAGGCGCCGGTCCCGCCGGGCCGGGGCCCGGCCGCCGCCCGCGCGAGCAGGCGCCCGGCGCGCTCGGGCCCGGTGGCGAAGGGGGTGGCCCGGGCGGCGTGCAGGACGGTGCGCGCCGCGAGCCGGGTGGCCGGGCCGGCGTCCCTGGTCAGGCCGGTGCCGGGGACGAGGCCGGGGTTGTAGCTGTACACGTCGATGCCGGGCGGGAGGCGGCGGGCCAGGGCGTGGACCAGGTAGATCACGCCGAGCTTGCTGGTCGCGTAGGCCCGGCGGCCCGCGCGCACGGTGTCGGCGGCCGGGCCGGTGCCGGGCTCGGCCAGCTGGTCGGAGGGCTGCCAGCAGGGGGCGGGGACCATGCCGAGGTTGTGCCGGGCGTCGCCGAAGTGGACGTCGCTGCCCACCAGGACGACGCGGCCGAAGGGGGCGAAGCTGTCGAGCAGCAGGCGCACCAGCAGGCAGGGCGCGAGGACGTTGACCGCGAAGGTGGTCTCGAAGCCGTCGACGGTGGCGCGGGTGGCGGAGGTCATCTGGATGCCCGCGTTCCCCACGAAGCCGATGAGGGGCGGGAGGTCGCCCCCGGCCAGCCGGCGGCGGGCCTCACCGGCCGCCGTGCGGACGTCGGCGAAGGAGGACAGGTCGCAGGGGAGAGCCGACACGTTCGCATTGCCGGTCTCGACGGCGAGGCCGGCGGCCAGCCGCCCGGCGTCGGAGGCCCGGCCCCGGACGGTCAGCAGGAGGTGGAGGTCGGGGTAGTCCCGCAGCAGGCACGCCGCCGCTCTGCGGCCCAGCCCCCGGCTCGCGCCCGTCATGATGACGGTGTGGTTCGGTGCGGTCACGGCGGCTCCTCGCTGGCAGGTCGTCGCTGGCAGGTCGTCGACCCCCGGCACGGTCGGACACGGGCACGAGCACCCCAGAAGACACTCCGTACCTCCTGGTACTCAGTACCATAAGGGCCGGAGTGCCTCTGTGTCTATACTGTTTTCCGTGCCCGAACGACCTCCCCTGCGTGAGCGCAAGCAGCAGCGCGTCAGAGAGACGATCGTGGAGGCCGCCTTCGCGCTCTTCGCCGAGCGCGGATTCGCCGACGTGACCGTCGCGGACATCGCCGAGCGGGCCGAGGTGGGCCGCACGACCTTCTTCCGGTACTTCGGCGACAAGCAGGAGGTCGTCTTCGCGGACGAGCAGCGGCTGATGGACGAGCTGCGGGCGCGGTACGTCCCGCCGCGCGAGGCGACCGAGCCCGATCTGCCCGAGGCCCTGGAGTGGCTGCGCGGGGCCATGTCCGTACTGGTCGCGGAGGTGACCCGGGACGGGCAGCGGTACGCGCTGCACGAGCGGCTCGTCACGGAGAACCCCGAGTTGTGGGACCGCAGCATCCGCAAGCTCCAGCGCTTCACGGCGGCCGCGGGCGACATCCTGCGCGCGCAGGGCGCCTCCGAGCTGACCGCCTCGCTCGCCCCCCAGCTCGCCTTCGCCTGCTACCAGGCGGGCCGCCGCCTGGCGGGCCCGGACCCGGAGGCGCTGGCCGCCGCCGTGGACGCGGCCTTCGAGGAGCTGCGGGGCCTGGTGGGGTAGGGGCCTCGTCGCCCCGGGCCGGCCGCCGGGACCGTCAGCCCCCCGCGCCCGGCGGCAGCGCGTGAGCGTGGTCCGGGTCGCACAAGGGGGCCAGCAGGTCGCCGTGGCGGGCCAGCCGGGCGGGGACGTCCTCGATGCGGAAGGCCAGCTGCTCGGGCCCGCGACAGCCCTCGACCTCCGCCCAGGTGACCGGCGTGGACACGGAAGGCTCGCGGCGGGCGCGCGGCGAGTAGGGGGCGACGGTGGTCTTGGCCGCCGCGTTCTGGCTGTAGTCCACCAGCACCTTGCCCGGCCGCAGGGAGCGGGTCATCTTGTGCACGACCAGGCCGGGCAGGGCGGCGGCGGCCTCCACCGCGAGCCCGCGCGCGTACGCGGTGGTCTGCCGGGAGGGGGTCGGGCGCAGGGGTACGAGCAGGTGCAGGCCCTTGGAGCCGCTGGTCTTGGCGTACGCCTCCAGGCCGTCGGCGCGCAGCCGCTCACGCAGCCAGCGGGCGACCGTACAGCAGTCGACGGCCGTGGCCGGGCTGCCCGGGTCGAGGTCGAACACCAGCCGGTCGGCCGTGCCCCGCCCGTCGCCCGCCCGCCACATGGGGGCGTGGAACTCCACCACCAGGTTCGCCGCCCACATCAGCGCGGGCAGGTCCTGCACCAGCACCTGCCGGGAGGCGCCGGAGGAGCGCGGCACCTCGGCCGTGGCCACCCAGGACGGCATGCCCGCGGGCGGGTTCTTGGTGAAGAACGTCTGGCCGTCCGGACCGTCGGGGTAGCGCAGGAAGGCCAGCGGGCGGTCGCGCAGGTGGGGCAGCAGGGCGCCGGCGGCCTGGGCGACGTAGTGCAGCAGTTCGCCCTTGGTGGTGCCCGTGGCGGGGTGGATGACCTTGTCGAGGTTCCTCAGCGCCAGCCGTCGGCCCGCCACCTCCGTGATCGGCGGCATACGATAAGAATCCCACTTAATGGCGCATAGGGCATGAAGGGGATGAACCATGAGATCCATATGGACGGGGAACATTTCCTTCGGCCTGGTCAGCATCCCGATCAAGATGTATCCGGCCACCGAGGACCACGCGGTCTCCTTCCGGCAGATCCACACCGCCGACGGCGGCCGGATCCGCTACCGCAAGGTGTGCGAGCTGGAGGACCGGCAGGTCGACGCGCAGGAGATCGGCCGGGCCTACGAGGACCCCGACGGCGCCCTCATCCCGATCACCGACGAGGACCTGGCCAACCTGCCGCTGCCCACGACCCGCACCCTGGAGATCGAGGCGTTCGTGCCCGCCTCCGAGATCGATCCCCTCCAGATGGGCGACGCGTACTACCTGGGCACCAACGGCAGCGCCGCCGCCAAGCCGTACACGCTGCTGCGCGAGGCCCTCAAGCGCAGCGAGAAGGTGGCCATCGCCAAGTACGCCCACCGGGGGCGCGAGCGGCTGGGCATGCTGCGCGTGGTGGACGACGTGATCGCGCTGCACCGGCTGCTGTGGCCGGACGAGGTGCGCGCCTCGGCGGGCCTGGCGCCGCAGGAGCGGGTGACGGTGCGGGACGCCGAGCTGGACCTCGCGGACACGCTGATGGACACGCTCGGCGAGGTGGACATCGGCTCGCTGCGCGACGAGTACCACCAGGCCCTGGAGTCGCTGGTCGAGGCCAAGGCGTCCGGGGCCGTGCCCGCCGCCGAGCCCGGGGCGCGGCCCGAGGGGGCGCAGGTGGTGGACCTGATGGCCGCGCTCCAGGACAGCGTGCGCAGCGCGCGGCGGGCCCGGGGCGAGGAGGCCGCGGCGGACGGCGACGCTCCGCGTCCCCGGGGCGGCGCGGCGGGCGGCGCCGGGGAGACGAAGAAGGCGGCGGCGCGCAAGAAGGCGCCGGCCCGCGAGGCGGCCTCCGGAAAGGGCACGGCGAAGGCGGCGGAGAAGGGCACGGGCAAGGCCGCGAAGGACGCGCCGAAGAAGCAGGCCGGCCGGCGCGGCACCCGCCGGGCCTCCTGACCGGTCCCGCCGGCCAGGCCCCCGGGGCGGAAGGTACGGCCGTATGGCGGCGCCCGCGGCGGGATACGGGTGGGCCTGGCGCGGCCGCCCCGCCCGGCGGGGGCGCGGACCGCCGCGCCGGCCGGGGCCCGTCAGCGGAAGGCCGCCGCGTTCTCCTGCGCCCACTGCGCGAACGTACGCGCCGGACGGCCCGTGATCCGCTCCACCTCCGGCGACACCGCGGCGGGGCTGTCGACGAGCTTGGCGTAGATGCGCAGCAGCGAGTCGGCGATGTCCTCGGTGAGGAAGCCGCCGACCATCGCCTTGCGCGCCTCCTCCGGGGGGACCTCCTCGTAGCGCACCGGGCGGCCGACGGCCTCGCCGATGACGCGCGCCTGGTCGGCGAAGGTCAGCGGCTCCGGCCCGGTCAGCTCGGGGGTGGCGCCCACCAGTTCGTCGCCGAGCAGGGCGCGGGCGGCGACGGCGGCGATGTCGGCCTCGTGGACCGGGGCGAACGCGGCACGCGCGTACGCCCCGCGCACCACGCCCGTCGCGCGGATCTGGCCCGCCCACTGCAGCGCGTTGGTGTCGAAGGCGCCGGGCCGGACGTGCGTCCACTCCAGGCCGGACTTCTCCACGGCCTGCTCCAGCTCGGCGTGGCGGGCGGCGATCGGGTTCGTACGGCCGTCCAGCGCGTCCAGGACGGAGGACGACGACAGGGTGACGGCGCGCCGCACGCCCTGCCGCACGGCGTCGGCCAGGAACGCGGTCAGGGCGTCGCCCGACAGGGCGGCCAGGTGCACGAACACGGCCGTGGCGGCCGCCAGCGGCGCCTGGTCCGCGCGCGCGACCCGCACCCCGTCCGGCACCCGCGCGCGCTGCGGGTCGCGGGTCAGCGCGCAGACCTCGGCGCCCGCCTCGGCCAGCTCCCGCACCAGGTGCCTGCCGACGTTCCCCGTGGCTCCGGTCACGACGATCATGAGGGTTCTCCCCTTGCTCAGTGGTCGTTACAGTGGTCGCGGCCATGCTTCAACCATTTGGATGATGTTGTCAAACCTATAGATGACCGCGTCGGCGTCCTCCCGCTAGCCTGTCGGGCACACGTACGACGAGGGGACGAGATGACGGAGACGTCAGGCACGCCGAGGAGCCCCCGCCGCGCCCCGGCGCCCGACGAGCGCAAGCTCGACGCCGAGCGGTCCCGGCGGCTGCTGCTGGAGGCCGCCAAGGAGGAGTTCGCCGGGAAGGGCTTCGCGGGCGCGCGCGTGCAGGACATCGCGGACCGCGCGGGCGTCAACAAGCAGCTCATCAACTACTACTTCGGCGGCAAGGAAGGGCTGTACGAGGAGCTGGGCCGCGAGTGGCTGCGCCGCGAGGCGGCCTTCAACGACCCCGCCGTCCCCCTGGACGAGCTGGTCGCCCGCTACCTGGATGAGACCTTCCGCGACCCGCGCGGCGTGCGCCTGGACGTGTGGCGCGGGCTGGCCGGGGAGCGGTGGGAGCAGGAGCCGGAGGACCTGTCCGACCTGCGGCGGCGGCAGGCCGAGGGCGAGCTGGCCGAGGACCTGGACGTGGCCGCCGTGATGCTGCTGTTCTTCGCGGCGGTCTCGGCGCCGGTCGTCCTGCCGCACGCGGTGCGGCGCATCTTCGGCGTGGAGCCGGACTCGCCGGAGTTCAGGGAGCGCTACACGCGCGAGCTGCGGCGCGTCGTCCGGCACCTGGCGTAGGGCGTACGGGTCCGGGCCGCCCGCGCGTGCGAGCGGCCCGGACCCGTACCGCGCAGCGTGCGTCCTCGCGCGCGTACGGCCCGCGCGGGACGGAAGCTGTCCGGCCGCCCCGCGCGGGACGCGAGCTGTCCCGCCGCCCCGCGCGGGGCGTCAGCCGCGCAGCCGCACCCCGTGCCGGGTGCGCAGCCGGTGGATCTCCCACCACGCCAGCGCCGACACCGAGGCCGGCCCGCCGACGAAGGCGACGGCCTGGACCAGGGGCGGGCCCGGGGGCAGGCCGTCGACGGCCAGGCTGACCCCGGCGAACTCCCACACCAGGACGGCGGTCAGCAGGGCCGGGAGCGTGGCGTGCACCTCCTCGGTCCGGAAGCCGTTGCGCGCCAGGACGATCGAGGCGGCCATCAGGAAGAAGAACAGCCACGCGAACACGAGCATCACGGCGAAAGTCGCCACCACGGCCGTGGCCGACACGCTCTTCCCGGTGTCCTTCAGGCCGCCGAGCGCATTGACCGTGAAGCGAGCCGCGACCGCCGCGGTCAGCACGCCCACGTAGACCAGCGCGGACCGCAGGGGGCCGCGCAGCGCGGACTTCATGGCCGGGCGCCGGTGGTCGGCGGCCGTCCGCAGCATGAGCCAGATGACCAGGGGCGCGCTGCCGAGCAGCAGCCACGGCGTGATCGCGATCCGGATCATCCCGCCGTTCGTGAACTCCGACCAGTCCTTCTCGGCGCCGTAGACGGCCAGCACCAGCAGGGAGACGGCGAACCCGGCCACGGCCCGGTAGCCCTTCAGCCGCGCCACGTCGTGGTCGTGCACGCGCGCGGCGCCGTCCCCGGCGAACACCCGGTGCGCGGAGCGGCGCGCCGAGCGGTACATGGCGTATATCACCAGGGGCGCGCCCATGAACGGCAGCGTGAGGACCAGGAGGCAGCCGGAGCGGCGGGAGCGCGACAGCAGCTCCCGCGCGGTCGGCCAGTCCTCCCCCGGGCGTCCGGAAGGCCCCGGGCGGCCGGGGCGGCGCCGTCCGGGCGGGGCGGGCGGTACGGGCCCGGGCGGCACGTACGGGTGCGGCGGCGGGTACGGGGGCCGGGCGGCCATGGCTGCCTCCCTGGGGACGCGGTTGACGAGCGGTCGACCAGGAGGTGCCGACGGGACGAGCGGTATCCCCGCACGGCCCGCCCGCCCGCCGGCCCTACGGCCGGGCGGTGACCGGGCGGCCGGGCGGGAGACGGCCGGCGCCGGCGCGGCGGCGGGTCAGCTGGTCACGGGCGGGCCGTGCGGGCCCCCCTGAAGCCCGGGAGCACACATCGCACTCCGGGCGACAACAGTGAACACCAGTAAGCGGCGAGTTGGACCCTTCCGGTCCCCATATGCCCCGGAAACAACCGGAGTTCGCCCGGAGTGTGCCCTGGCCGCTCTGGCATGCTCGCCCCATGCGGACCGTTTATGCCCTGTTGGTGGGAATCAACGACTATCCGGAACGGCCGCTGCGCGGCTGTGTCCACGATGTGGAGGCCGCCCGCGCGTGGTTGCTGCGGCAGTCCGGCTTCCGCGCGGACGTCCGGGTGCTGACCGACGCTCAGGCCACCCGGGCCGCGGTGCTCGCGGGCATCGAGACGCACCTCGGGCGCGGCGGGCCGGGCGACACGGCGCTGCTGTGGTTCAGCGGGCACGGCGCCTCTGCCGACACCGGCGAGGACGACCCGCGCGAGGCGACCGGCCGGCACCAGGCGCTGGTGTGCCACGACAGCCTCGCCCAGGACGGGCAGCCGCTGCTGGCCGACGCGGACCTCGGCGGCCTCCTGGACGGCATCGCCGGGCGCGGCGCGCACACCGCCGCCGTACTGGACTGCTGCTTCTCCGGCGGCGCGACCCGGGACGGCGGCGCCGCCGCGACTGGCGGCAGTGGCCCGGCGGGCGGGGACGACCCGGGCGCGCGAGGCGTGGCCTGGCGGTCGTGGTGGCACACGCCCGGCACGCGCGTGGGCGGACGGCCGGGTCCCGCGCCCCGCGAGCACGTGCTGCTGGCCGCCAGCCGCCTTGACGAGCGGGCGCACGAGGGCCCGCTGGACGGCCGCCACCACGGCCTGTTCAGCCACGCGCTGCTGGGCGCCCTGGACCAGGCCGGATCCGCGGCCACCTACCGCGAGCTGCACGCCCTCGCCGACGCCCGGGTGCGGCGGCTGCGCCCCGGCCAGCACCCGACCCTGGTGGGCCCGGGCGACCAGCGCTTCCTGCTCGGCGGCGGCGCCCCCGGCGCGCCGTTCCTGCTGCGCCACGCCGCCGGGGGCTGGGAGGTCGACTGCGGGGCCGCGCACGGGCTGCGGGCGGCCGGGGCCGAGTTCACGCTGCTGCCCGCCGGGGACCCGCCCGGTCATCGCGCTCCCGCGCGGGTCGTCACGGTCCGCGAGGTGCTGCCGGAGGTCTCCCGGGTGGCGCCCGCGGGCTGGCGGCCCACCGAGGCCGACCGGGCCGCGGTGCACCCGGTGACCCCGTCCGCCCTGGCCTTCCCGCCGGCCGCCGTCACCGTCCGGGGCCCGGATCCGGCCGTACGGCTGGTCGCCGAGGCGGTCGGGGCCTCGCCGCTGCTGGCCCTCGGCCCGCCGCACGGGCCCGTCCCGGCCGCGGGCACCTCGCCGTACGGGCCCGGAGCGGACGCGGGCACGCCGCTGCGCGTGGCGGCGGACGGCGGGCTGGCCCGGGTGCTGGGCGGCGACGCGGGGTACCCGCTGCCGCCGCTGCCGCTGCGGACGGCCGCCGACGCGGCGGGGGTGGCCGACTGCCTGGCCCACCTGGCCCGCTGGCACCGCCTGCGCGACCTCGCCAACCCCGACCCCACGCTGTCGTCCCTGGTGCGCGTCACCGTCGAGACCATCGACCCGGCCCTGGGCGAGGCCGCGTACACCGCCACCGGCGAGGTCCGCTGCGCGTACGCCCCGGACGGCACGCCCCCGCGCGTGCGGGTACGGATCCACAACGGCTCGGACCGCACGCTGTGGTGCGTCCTGCTCGACCTGACCGACAGCTACGCCTCCTCCCCCGCCCTCTACCCCGGCGACTTCGTCGGCCCCGGCCGCACCGCCCTCGCCCTGCGCGGCGAACCGGTCTGGCTGTACCTCCCCGAGGGCCGACCGGCGGTGCCCGGCGCGTCCGTACGGGACTGGCTGAAGCTGATCGTGGCCGAGAACGAGCTGAACACCGAGCCGTTCCGGCTCCCCGCCTGGTCCCCGGCCTCCCCGGGCGCCGGGGCGCGCGGCGGCGTCGGCGGCGCGGTGCTGCGGCTCGCCGCCGTGGGGGCGGGACCGGCGGGCAGCCGGGACGCCGGAGGCGAGCCGGGCCCGGGGCGGTGGGGGACGGTGACGGTGGCCGTCCGCACCGCCGTGCCGTAAGCCGTAAGGGCGCCCGGACGGGTCGAAGATCGACTCACCCCGCCCCGGGCCGACTGACGGCCGTCCCGCGCGGGCGGGCGGGAACCGTCACCAGCCCAGGTGGGTGAAGCCCGCCCAGCCCGCCAGGTCGTCCGCCTTGATCAGCGGCACCCGGGCCGCCAGGCGCGGCGGCATGTCCGCGGGCGCCGCGCGGCCCGGGTCGAGCATCCACAACTGGGCGGCGCGCAGCGCCTGGCCGGGCGGCATGCCGTCCCGGTTCATGTGGTGGTGGGCCATGTACATCAGCAGCGACGTCGCCTCGTCGGGCACCGGCCACAGCGAGCCGAGCACCGAGCGGGTGCCCGCCACGAGGAACGCGGTGGCCAGGCTGTACGCCTCGTCGTAGCCCCGCCCGGAGACGTTCGTGCGGCAGGCCGCGAGGACCACCAGCTCCAGCCCGGCGTAGCGGCCGGCGCTCTCGGTCAGCTCCTCGGCGGCCAGCCGGCCGCCGGCCAGCGCCAGGTACGCCGAGTGCCGCTCGCCCTGCTCGACCACGCCGTGGCAGGCCAGGTGCAGCGTGCCGCCGCGCCGGCGGGCCAGCCAGCCGGTGACCGCGGCCGGGGTGCCGGTGCGGTGGTCCATGCGGTCGCCGCCGGGGTGGAAGACGCGGTGGATCGCGTCGGCCTCCTCGCCCGCGTGCCGCAGGTCGCCGGTGGGGTCGCCGACCACGAGAGCCTGGCCCGGACCGGCCGGCGGCCGGGCGGCGACCTCGCACAGCAGCCGCGCGGAGGGCGCGTACGACACGAGAGCGTCCTCGCACGCGTACCGCGCCCGGCCCCGGCGGCCGCCCGCGCGTGCCGCGTGCCAGGGCACCATGCCCAGCGCCCCCATGGGCACCAGGACCAGCGACGGCACCCGGCCCGGGCGGCGCGGCAGCTGCGCCAGCAGCGGGCCGGTCACGGCCTCGCCCGCCCAGTCGCACAGCCGCTCCAGCGCGGCCCGCGCCTGGTCCGGGGCGGGCGGCGCGGGGACGGGGGCAGGGCCGTGGCCGGGCGGCGGGCCGCCCGCGTCGCGGCCCGGGGCGCCCGCCGCCTGGTAGGCCGTCAGCGCGGGCGCGTCCAGGGTCAGGCCGGGCAGCGGCACCGGCCGCACCGCGCCGTCCGGGAGCACCAGCAGGGCCGTGCCGGGCACGGCGGCCCCGGCCTGCACGTAGTCACCGGCGGGCACCAGGTAGGCCAGCGCCGAGGCGCCCAGCGTGCGCAGCGCGGCGGCGATCTCGGCGACCGGCGGCGTCTCGATCAGGCGGCGGCGGTACGGGGACGCCCCGAGCGCGTCCAGCACCCGCCGCCGCAGCCGGGTGGACGGGCCGGACAGGCCCGGATCGGCGGCCAGGCCGCCCGGGTCCAGCGGGTCCGGCGGGGGCGCGCCCGCCGCCCGCCACTCCTCGGCCAGCTCCGGCCGGCCCAGCTCGTCCAGCATGCGCGGCACCGTGGCCGCCACCGTCGCCGCGTGCAGCACCAGGCCGCGCCCGGCGTCCAGGGCCCGAACGGCGTCCTCGTGCGCGCCGTCGGCCAGGCACCAGCGGGCCGCCTCCAGCGCGGCCTCCGCCGCCTCCCGGCCGACCTGCGCCGCGTACGCCGTACCGGACTGGAGCAGTACGTTCCAGGCGATGCCCGGCAGCGCCTCGACGGCGATCCGGCGGGCCTCGTCGCGGTCGCGGCGGCCCGCGCGGGCGTCCGTCAGGGCGCGGTAGTCGCCCCGCATCCGCAGGGCCCGTGCCAGTTGCCGACCAGTGGCGGCCCACTGCGGGTGTTCCGGCCCGCGGGCGATCAGCAACACGTGCCGCAGCCAGGAGATGCCCTGGTCGAGCCCGTCCATGCGCTGGGTGAGGCTCGCCAGCATCAGGTGGCCGACGCCGAGGGCGCCCGCGTAGCGCACCCACCGCTCGTCGTCGGGTTCCAACAGGTAGACGGCGTCCTCCAGCAGGGCCAGGCCGTCGCCGAGCGCCCGCGTGTCCCGCACGGACCCCGCCAGCATGATCCGGCCCATTCCTGCCTGCCCGAGCGTGGTGATCCGCGCGTCCTCGGGCAGTTCGGCCGTCTCCCGCCGGACCTCCGCCACGGGCCGCGGGGTGGCCGCCGACCCGACGGCCCCGCCCAGGGCGGCGAGGGCGCCCCGGAAGCCCTCCAGGCTCGACCGGGAGTCCACCAGGCCGGGGGTGTCCGGCGGTATCCGGGCCAGCGCCGCCTCCATGGCGGCCACGGCCTCGGCCAGGGCGGTCGGGTCCTCACGCCGTGCGGCCTGGGTGGCGCGCAGCCCGGCCACGTCCAGCGCGAAGACGGCGCGCGCCCGGGGGTCTGCCGCCGCGGTGGGGGCCGCGTACTCAAGGTCGCGGATGGCCGCCTCGAAGTCCGCCTCCCCGCCCCTGGTCTGCGCCAGCTGGGCGCGTACGGCGGCGTACGCGGTGTCCACCGCCTCCCGACCCGGGCCGGGCGCCACCCCCGCGCGGGCCTGCTCCAGCCGGGCCAGCTGCCGCTCCAGCTCGGCCCGGTCGCTTCCCTGCGCGGGGGACATCGCGGACAGGGCCACCGTCACGGCCCGCCACTGGGGGTCGGCGGGCCCGTGGGCCAGCGCGGCGTCCAGCAGTTCCTGCTCCTGCTCGGGGGTGGCGTACTGGCGGTGCACGCCCAGCAAGGTCAGCAGGGTCAGCGCGTACCCGGCGAACTCGCCGGAGGCCGGGGTGCCCGGCGGCAGCGCGCGCCAGTCCGCGTACACGCGCGGGAAGACATCGTCCACGTCCGGGCAGCCCACGTGGTCGCGGATGAGGGCGACGAGCTGCGGCAACTCCACCAGGCCGCCACCCCACCTGCGCTTCACCTCCTCCAGCAGGAGGCGGAGGTCGTAGTCGGGCGTCTGGGTCATGGCGCGTCAGATGTCCGTTCCGGTGCTGGTGGTGGCGAGGTGGACGGCCGCGGGTCGGGCCGGGGCGACGTGCGCGTGGTACGGGGCGAGCACGCCGTTGAGCCAGCGCTCGCCCTCGGGGGTGCCGAAGTCGACGGGCGGGGCGCCCGCGGGCTCCAGCGGCGGCGCCGTGCACCGGTCCTCGAACAGCACCGCCACCCGGTCGGCCGGCTCCCGCTTGGACGGCCACACGAAGCCCTGCGCCCACGGCTCGGTGCGCCGCCGTATCCAGTGCGCCCAGTGGCGCGTCTGCGGGTACTCCGCGCTCTCGGCGTGGACCAGCCAGGTGTCCTGGCCCACGGCCGCCAGGTCGGCGCCCGACATCAGGGACACCACGGCGGTGTCGGCCGCCAGCCGCAGGTACGACAGGCGGCGCCGCTCGACGGCCACGCGCGGGATCAGCCGCGGCCCGCCGTCGGCGGCGAACGGCACCGAGCGCAGCAGGGCCTCGCACACGGCCGCCGCCACGCCGAGGCCGACGTAGACGAAGCCGTACGGGTCGTACGGGGTGCTGTCGAACCGCCCGCCGTCGTAGAAGGCGTGCGCGGGCACCGGGTTGAAGGCGGTGGCGGACCGGTGCGCGGAGTGCACCCGGTAGGCGGGCGTGCCCGCGGGCAGGGTGACCTGGTGCGGGGTGCCGGGCAGGGCCGCGGGCGGGCGGTGGTTGGGCACGACGTCACGCGCCCTGGCCGCGAGGCCGGTCGGGGCCGGGGCGTGCGGGTCCGGGGCGCGCGGGGTCTGACGGGTTCGAGGGGTCGTCGCGTTCGGGGGCCGGAGGGTCGGCCGGGTCCGCGGGCGCGCGCCCGTCCGCGTCCGGGTCCTGGCCGGTGAGGGCGCGCGCGGCGGCGTACAGCTCGGCGTCCCGCGCGTGGCCGAGCAGCCCGGCCGGCGGCCCGCCCCACCAGGCGTGGTCCGACAGCCACCAGTCGGCCGCGCCCCAGGGGTCGGCGTCGGCCCGCAGCAGCCCGTTGACCGCCACCACGGCCGGCCAGGGCATGCCGCCCGCCTCGAACTGGAAAGCGGGGTAGCGCAGGCCGCCGCCGTCGTCGGACAGCGCGATCAGGCCCCGTACGGCCGGGAAGCCCGGCCCGTCCGGCACCTGGGCCCGCGTCAGCGCGGGCGCCGCGAGCAGCCGCTGCCGCACCCGGCCGAGCACGGGCCCGACCATGGGATTGCCGTCGAGCACCAGCAGGCACAGGTCGGCGGGGCTGTAGCCGTCGTGCAGCGCGGTGGTCAGGGCGGGCGGCGGCGCGGCCGGGCGCGCGTAGCGGGCGGCGTCCGGGCCGGTGCCGGCCCGCGCGCGCAGCCGGTCGGCCTCCGCGGCCGGCAG
>NZ_JAVSCF010000034.1:0-36532 GCF_031932565.1 Streptomyces sp. B1866 | reverse complement strand
GCCGGCGAGGCCCGCGGCCCGCCGTCCCGCGCCGGGCGCCAGGCGCCGCACGGCGGCCTGCGCCCCCGCGCACAGCGCCAGCAGCAGCGCCGCCGCGATCGCGTCGAACCAGAAGTGGTTCGCCGTCACCACCACGACCACCACGGTCAGCACCGGGTGCGCCACGGCCAGCCAGCGCGGCCGCCCCCGCCCCACCCGCACGACCGTCACCGCCACCAGCAGCGCCCACGCCACGTGCACCGACGGCACCGCGGACAGCTCGTCGGCGACCACGCTGCCCGGCCCGCCCCGGTAGACCGACTGCCCGTACCGCACGGCCGTGTCCACGTAGCCCAGCCGGGGCAGCAGCCGTGGCGGGGCCACGGCCACCAGCTGCACCGCCAGGGACGCCGAGGTCACCAGCACCACGGTGGTACGCACCCGGGCGTACGCGGGCCGGTGCCGCCAGAACAGCCAGACCAGGAAGGCGGCCATGACACCGAAGTGCATGACCGCGTAGTACCAGTTCGCCGTCTGGACCAGCCACGGGTACGGCAGCACCGCCCGCTGCCAGCCCGCCTCGTCCGGCAGCCCCGCCGCGCGCTGGACCCGGTGGATCCACAGGGCCCGGTCCGTCGCGGCGGCCCGGTGGCCCGCCGCCATACGCGTGGGCATCTGCCACACCAGGAACACCGCGGAGGCGATGCCCGCCTCCCGCAGCACCACCGGCACCAGCGGGTGCCGCCGGCGCAGACCCGGCACGCCCGGCAGGCCCGCCGCCATGAGGACCAGGGCGGCGGCGGAGGCGAGGAACCAGGTCACGGTCGTCCTCCCGCGCGCCGGCAGCGCCGCCCGCCGTTCCCGGACAGCCCCTGGGCCCTCCAGGTGAGGCCGCCGGCGACTCGGCATCGGATAGCCGCGGGAGCGCGGGTGAAACACCGGACACCGCGGGGCGGCCGGCCGGGACGCGGCCCCGCCGCCACCCGCAGACCCGCCGCCCGGGGGCCCGCGCGGGGCCGGCCGCCCCTTCAGAGGCTCGCGGCCCCGAGGCCGGGCGCCCGCCCGCGCCTCACCAGCCGCGCAGCGCCGCGGTCACGGCCTTCCCTATGGGCACGAGCTGCTCCGTCACCCGCCGCAGCGGCCGCGCGGGGTCGACGAGCACGGACAGGGACGCCACCACCCCGCGCGGCCCGAACAGCGGCACGGCCACGCACGCCACCCCCTCGACCAGCTCCTGCCGGTCGAGGGCCGCGCCCAGGTCCCGGATCGCGTCCGCCTCCCGGCGCCAGGCGGCGGGCTGCGGGTCCAGCGGGAGGTCGGGGGACATGTGCGCCACGATGGCCTTGCCCGCCGCCGTCACCCACGGCCAGGTGGCGCCCGGCCGCAGCGGCACCAGCTCGTTCACCTCACCGGGGATTCCGGCGACGGCCAGCGTCTGCCCCTCGCGCAGCACGCACAGCCCGACGCTCGCGCCGGTGGTCCGCGCCAGGTGGCGCACCGGGCCGCGCGCGGCCCGCAGCAGCGCCGGGTGCGGCGCCCAGTCCTGGCCGAGCCGGAAGACCCGCGGGCCCATCCGGTAGTTCGACCCCGAGCGTTCCAGCGCGCCCAGGGCCACCAGCTGTTCGAGCAGCCGGTGGGTGGTCGTCTTGGGCAGGCCGCTGGTCGCCGACAGGGTGGTCAGCCCCGCTTCCCCCGTGCGCTTCACGGCCTCCAGCAGGGTGAACGCCCCTTCCAGGACCCCCCGGCCGGCCGCGGGCCGCGCCGCCGTCTCCTCCACCGGAACCACTTTCGATTCTGCCACCGGCTGTCTCCCTCGACAGACGAGTTCATCGCCTGATGAAACCACCAGCCCATAAACGAGCGATAAACATTTGCTGGGCGCCCGTCGCCTTTCAGCCCGCCTAGTGTCACCCACATGGGTGAATGGCTCAGGTATCGGGCCGGCGTGACACGCGGATCGGCGCCGGGTGTTCCGGTGAACGGACCGCGGACTTCCCCGATCCGCGGCGCGCGGGCACTGTGGGGGCCGCGGTCCGCATCGGCGCGGACCGCGGGAAACACGGGGCACCACGGGGGTACGGGGGAGCAGAGGTGAGCAAAAGCGGTCCGCAGCGCTATCCGGGCGCGGATACCAGCCGCTGGTACCAGGGCACGTACGGCGGCTCGGCGATGGAGTCAAACGTTGGCGTTATCCATACCACCGAAGGAGTGAACCTTCCGGACTACGGCGGCGGGGCGAGCGCGCCCAACTTCACCGCTCTTCCCGATATCCGGGCGGGAAAGCTGCGCTGGTTCCAGCACTTCGACTTCGACGTGTCCGCACGCGCGCTGGTCAACCGCTCCGGCGGCGTCGAGACCAACACGGCCAACGCCGTCCAGGTCGAGCTGGTCGGCACCTGCGACCCGGACCACCGCGCGAGCTGGGGCCGGCAGAAGGCGGGCACGGACTACCTGTACTGGCCGGACGCGCCCGACTGGGCCCTGGCCGAGCTGGCGAGGTTCGTCCGCTGGGCCCACGACCACCACGGCGTCCGCCTGGAGTCGACCGTCGTGTGGAAGGCCTACCCGGGCAGCTACGGCGCCAACGGCGTCCGCCTGACCGGCGCCCAGTGGGGGGCGTACTACGGCTGGCTCGGCCACCAGCACGTCCCGGAGAACTGCGTCCATCCCGAGACCCCGGTTCTCTGCGCCGACCTGGTGTGGCGCCCGGCGGGGGAGCTCCGGCCCGGCGACGGGATCGTGGCGTTCGACGAGGAGACCGTGCGGGTCGCGGGCGCCAACGGCGGACGGCGCTACCGCAGGGGCGTGGTGACCCGGAACGAGCCGGCGGTGAAGGACTGCTACCGCGTCACCACGACGCAGGGCTCCGTCGTCGCCTCCGCCGACCATCCCTGGCTCGTCCGCCTGCCGTACGTCCACCGCGGCAGCCGCATCGCCTGGGTGGCGAGCCGGGACCTCGACCCGGTCAAACACCGCGTCATCAGCCTCGGGGCCCCCTGGCGGGCGGAGGACACGCGGATCGCCGGATGGCTCGCGGGCGTCCTGGACGCCGACGGCCACGCCTTCGCGGGCGGCCACCACGGGTCGCGGATCGGGTTCGGACAGGTGGACGGCCGGGTCGTGGACCTCTTCCTCGCCGAGTGCGACCGCCGGGGCTGGACGACCAAGGTGATCCGGCGGGACTGGAAGACGCGCAGGACCCGGCCGCCCGGCCGGGAGCCCGAGGACGTCACGGACGTGCGGATCAACGGCGGGTTGTGGGAGAGCTGCCGGATTCTCGGAACCCTCCGCCCCGAGCGGCTGCTGTCCACCGCCGCCGCGATGTGGGAGGGGGCGGTCGTCGGCAAGACCACGGGGGACGTGGCGGTGCTCGGCGTCGAACACCTCGGCGACCAGCCGATCGCCTCCCTCAGCACCGACACCCACACCTACGTCGCGGCCGGGCTGCTGTGCCACAACTCGCACGGCGATCCCGGGGCCCTCGACTTCGCCCGCGTGCTGGAGCACGCCCGCGGCACCACCCGCCCGCACGACCCCACACCACCGGAGGACTCCGACATGCCCCGCTTCCTGTCTCTCGGCGTGACCAAGGAGAGCAAGCTGCGGCCCAAGGAGTGGCAGCACCTGGTCTGGGACACCGAGTTCTCCGACCCGCTGGGGCAGCACGCGGCGGGCGCCGCCGTGTTCGCCACCCGCTGCCAGTACAACGGCGTCGTGCACGTGCGGCTGCGGGACGTCACTCCCGGGGCCCTGGTGCAGGTGCGGCTGGCCGAGGACGACGGGGGGAAGAACACCGTGGTGCGCCACCCGGTGGCCGAGGTCACCGGACGGCAGGGCACGGTCAGTGTGGCCCTGCCGGTCTCCGGCCAGACCGGCGAGGACCGGCACGTCAAGGTCCAGGTGGCGCAGTTCGGGGACGCGCCCGCCACCATCGAGGCGTGCTACCTCAAGGCACAGGTCTGGGCGGCCTGACCCCGCGCGCCCGCCCGGCCCGGGCTGTTTGGCCCGGCCGGGCGGGGTTACCCCAGGGCCATGGCGCAATGGGGTTACACGATGATGACCGAGCAGGCCGGGCCGCGTCAGCTGGTGGAGGACGTGGTCCGCGCCGAGCAGGCCGGGTTCGACTTCTCGGTGAGCTCCGACCACTACTTCCCCTGGCTCGACGCCCAGGGCCACTCCCCGTACGCGTGGAGCGTGCTGGGCGCCGCCGCCCACGCCACCTCCCGCATCCCGCTGATGACCTTCGTCACCTGCCCCACGTTCCGCTACCACCCCGCGGTCGTCGCGCAGAAGGCGGCGACGCTGCACCTGCTGTCCGGCGGCCGGTTCCGCCTGGGGCTCGGCGCGGGGGAGAACCTGAACGAGCACGTGGTGGGCGCCGGGTGGCCTCCGGTCGACGTCCGGCACGAGATGCTCCAGGAGGCCGTCGACATCATCCGCGCGCTGCTGCGCGGCGGCTACGTCAACCACCGCGGCCCGCACTTCGACGTGGAGTCCGCCAAACTGTGGGACGTGCCCGACGAGCCGCCGCCGATCGGCATCGCCGCCTCCGGCCCCCGGTCCTGCGAACTGGCCGGCCGGCTCGGCGACCTGCTGGTCGCCACCGAGCCCGAGGCCGGGCTGGTCCGGGACTTCGAGCGGCACGGCGGGGCCGGCAAGCCGCGCGTCGGCCAGCTGCCGGTGTCCTACGACCCGGACCGCGACACGGCGATCGCCCGGGCGCACGAGCAGTTCCGCTGGTTCGGCGGCGGCTGGAAGGTCAACTCCGAGCTGCCCGGCCCGGCGTCGTTCGCCGCGGCCACCGCCTACGTACGGCCCGAGGACGTCGCCGAGTCCGTGCCCTGCGGCGACGACGTGGACGAGTTCACGGCCAGGCTGCGGCCCTTCGCCGAGGCCGGGTTCACCGAGATCGCGCTTGTCCAGATCGGCGGCGACCAGCAGCGGCCCTTCCTGGACTGGGCGGAGAAGACGCTGCTGCCCGCTCTGAGGGAGCTGTAGCCGTAGCGGCGGGGCGGTCCGGGCAGGGGCGGAGCTAGTTGGCACATGACATTCATTTTCATATACCCTTCGGGGGTTCGGACACCCTGCCCAGACCCCAGGAGGCCCCCCGTGGCCGTGCCCAAGCGCCGCATGTCCCGCAGCAACACCCGCCACCGCCGCGCCCAGTGGAAGGCGGCCCCGCCGCAGCTCGTACCGATCCTCGTGGAGGGCCGCGAGTACCGGGTGCCGCGCCGCCTGGTACGCGCCTACGAGCGCGGGCTGCTGCCGCTGCCGGACGACTCCGCGTGAGCCCCGCCCCGCCGGCCCGCCGCCTGCCCGTGACCGTCCTGTCCGGATTCCTCGGCGCGGGCAAGACCACCCTCCTCAACCACGTGCTGCACAACCGCCAGGGGCTGCGCGTCGCCGTGATCGTCAACGACATGAGCGAGGTCAACATCGACGCCGCCCTGGTGCGCGGCGGGGGAGCGGCCCTGTCGCGCACCGAGGAGCGGCTGGTGGAGATGACCAACGGCTGCATCTGCTGCACGCTGCGCGACGACCTGCTCCACGAGGTGGACCGGCTCGCCCGCGAGGGCCGGTTCGACTACCTGCTCATCGAGTCCAGCGGCATCTCCGAGCCCATGCCGGTGGCCGCCACCTTCGCCTTCGCCCGCGACGACGGCGCCACCCTGGCGGACGTGGCGGCCCTGGACACCATGGTCACCGTGGTCGACGCCGCCGCCTTCCTGCCCGAGCTGGCCGGCGGCGACGAACTGGCGGCGCGCGAGCTGGACCAGTACGAGGACGACGAGCGCACCGTCAGCGACCTCCTGATCGACCAGGTCGAGTTCGCCGACGTCCTGGTGCTCAACAAGCTCGACCTCGTCGGCGAGCAGGAGGCGGCCCGGCTCGCCGCGGCCCTGGCCCGGCTCAACCCCGCCGCCCGCGTGGTGCCCGTACGGCACGGCCGGGTCGACCCGGCCGACGTGCTGGGCACCGGCCGCTTCGACCTGGAGCGCGCCCGGCAGGCCCCCGGCTGGGTCGCCGAACTCAACGGCGACCACGTGCCCGAGACCGAGGAGTACGGCATCTCCAGCGTCGTCTTCCGCGCCGCCCGCCCCTTCCACCCCGAGCGGCTGTGGCGGCTGGTGACCGAAGGGCTCGACAGCGGCGCGTACGGCGCCGTCCTGCGCTCCAAGGGCTTCTTCCGGCTGGCCACCCGGCCGCGGGTCACCGGGCTGTGGTCCCAGGCCGGGAGCGTGGCGCGGTTCGAGCCGGCCGGCGTCCGCGCCGACGGCGGCGGCCACGCGCAGGAGCTGGTCTTCATCGGCACGTCACTGCGCGGCGAGGCCCTGCGCGGCGCCCTGGCCGGCTGCCTGCTCGGCGAGGACGAGCCGGCCGGCGCGCTGCGCGACCCGTTTCCCGCCTGGCAGGCCCACGGCCCCGGCGACGCCCACGACCACCCCCACTGAGGCGACGCCACGACCACCCCCGCCGGTCGGCCAAGCCCGGTCCGCTGACCGGGACGCCGCGCGACAGCGGCCCCGGCGCTCCGTCAGGCTCTGCTACGCACAGGAGAAGCGCCTGGAGACGGCGCCGGGCGGCAACGGGGGCGTGGCACATGACGGTGACGGTGACGTTCGCGGGGAGGACACCGCTCGACGACACGGGTACGGGCACCTGGTACCAGCTGTGGTCCTACACGGTGCAGCCCGGCGGCCCGGTGGACCTGCGCCCCGGCCAGCGGGTGGCGCTGGCCCTGCCGGCGGACGTGGACGTGCGCGACCCGCGCCTGTTCCCCGACGTGCCCGCCCTGGCCGGCACGTTCGTCGAGACCGACAGCGGCATCAGCCGCCAGTACGTGGGCCGGACCGCCACCGGCACCGGCGCCCTGACGATCTCCTTCGTGGCGCCGCCGGCCCAGACCGACCGGGAGCTGTTCCTCGTCACGCAGACCCCCGGGCGGCCGTGGGCGATCACGCCGTTCGCCACCAGCGCCGGCGGCAGCGCGGAGAACTTCCACACCCTGCCCGCGCCCGTGCCCGCCCCGCGCGGCGCCGGCCGGCCGCCCGCCGACTTCGCCGGCACCCTGCCGTACGCGAGCGAGGTCTTCGGCATCTACCAGCCGCTGCCCGGCTGGCTGGGCTACTCCGGCGCCAGCCGGCTGGCCGCGGCCCGCGGCGAGCGGCTGGGCCGCGAGGCGTTCACCGGCCCCGCCGCCCGGGCACTGGACGTCCCGGCGCTGGGGGCGTCGGCGCTGCCGCAGCCGCCCACCGAGGGCATCCTGTCGCCGGTCGGCCTGGTGAACCTCTTCCGCGAGTACTTCTTCGAGTTCGACACCTTCCTCGGCCCGCCCGTCGGCCACCTGTGGCTGAGCCCGGGCGGCACCGTGGAGGTCGTGGAGACCGCCACCCGGCGCACCCTGACCGAGCGGACGGCCGAGCAGTCCGAGGAGACGATCCGCAGGACCGAGGAGAGCCTCACCGACCAGAACGACGTGGCGGACGCGGTCAAGGAGTCCAACGCCAACGAGACCTCCCTCGGCGTCACCGCGAACGCCGGGGCCAACTACGTCGGCATCGCCCACGCCGACGTGAGCACCAGCTACAGCACCAAGAACACCACCAACAAGTCCTCGGAGCTGACGCACAAGCACACCCGCACCCAGAGCTCGAAGGTCAGCAGCGAGATCCACCGCAACTTCAAGACGACCTTCAGGACGGTCACCGAGACCACCGACACCTCCAGCCGCCGCTACGTGGTGCAGAACACCACCGCGAAGCTGGTCAACTACGAGCTGCGCCGCAAGATGCGCAAGGTCGGCATCCAGCTCCAGCACATCGGCAACCAGATGAGCTGGCAGGTCTTCGTCGACGACCCCGGCAAGGGCCTGGGCCTGGGCGAACTGGTCAACGTGGTGCCCGCGCCCGACCTCACCGCGCTGAAGAAGCCCGAGCCGCCCGAGACGCTGACCCGCACGCAGACCGACTACACCGACATCTACCCCGTCAAGCAGCACCGCACCAGCACCAACGGCCCCCATCTGGACCAGGACTGGACCTACCAGGACGGCCAGGACCGGCTGTGGCGCGGCGAGGAGGACGAGTACCTGGAAGCCCACTTCGACTACCAGGCGATCCCGCCCGGCCCGGGCTACACCCTCAGCAAGACCATCCAGAACCCCATCCGGCTGGTCGACGCCAAGGCGAGCAGCGGCGGCGGCACCAAGTTCCTCGCCGAGTACGAGGTGCTGGACCACGAGGCCGCCCGCTTCCGCGTCAACTGCAAGCTGGTCAACTTCGCGAGCGGCAACTACGTCAGCCTCCACCTGCTCGTCTACTGGGACCCGCCCGCGGTCAATCCCGCCCAGGACGCGTACGACAAGGCCCTGGCCGCCTACGAGAAGGAGGTGGCCCAGCTCCAGCGGACCGCCTACGCGGCCGCCGTCAAGGAGCGGCTGGAGCTGGTCAGCTCGGTGCGCCCGCGGCCCGCGGGCGACCTGCGCCAGGAGGAGCGGCACGCGGTCTTCGCCAGCCTGGTCACCCAGCTCGACCTGTTCCACGGCGCCGAGCCGCAGCTGGCCTCCGAGCTGATCCGGCAGTTGTTCGACGTCGACCAGATGCTGTACTTCGTCGCGCCCGACTTCTGGCGGCCGCGTACCACGCCCGTCGGAGAGAGGTCCCTGGGCCGCTACCCGGTGCCGCCGCACGACTGGAACAGCACCTCGGCCGACCCGGTGGCCGGCGACACCGTGGCGAGCTGGTACTCCCACACCAGCGCCAACAACCCGCCGCACGCCACCGACCCGGGCCCGCCCGACCCGGACCGGCCGCCGCGGCCCGCCGTCGTGCCCGAGTGGCGCATCGACTACCTGATCACCGAGAACACCCCGCCCGCGCCCATGGGCAGCTCCCTGGGCTGGCTCGTGCAGTCCGACGGCGACGCCCGGCGCAACGAGTTCCTGAACTCCTCCTGGGTGAAGGCCGTCCTGCCCATCCAGCCCGGCCACGAGCTGGAGGCCCTCGGCTGGCTGACGGGCGCCCACGTGGAGGGCGAGGCGGCGCTCGGCAAGGACTACATGTGGCAGACGGGCGACCCGGACGACTACCGCGGCAAGACCATCGGCGAGGTGCTCGAACTGCTCGCCGAGGAACTCCAGAAGGCGAACACCGACATCCGCAACACGCTCAGGAGCGAGAAGGTGTTCGAGACCGGTTTCGACCCGCTCGCCGGCGGGTTCCGCCCCGCCGAGCCGTACCAGGTCTTCGACCAGTGGGTGGAGGTCCTGCCCACCGACCAGGTGGTGGCCGTCGAGGTCGAGTACGACCCGAAGACCGGGCAGCAGAAGTGAGCCCGCCCGGGCCGCCCGCGGGCCGGCCGGGCGGCGTGGTCCCGCCCGCGGCCCCCGTCCCGCCGGCGCCTCCCGCCGCGCCCGCGCCGGCGGGCACCCGGCCCGCCCCGGACTGCACCAAGGACGCCGCCGAGCTGGCCAAGCTCCCGCGCTCCCGGCAGCGGCCGCTGCGCGGCACGGCCCGCTCCGGCGGCCGCTGGCCCGCCACCGGCGGCAACCAGGTGGTCGGCTACACCACGGGGCGCTGCTGCTTCAACGACATCGCCGCCGCCATCGACACCGCCACCCAGCCCGCCCACCGCGTCTACCTCGCCGGCTGGTGGATCAGCCCGGACACCTGGCTGCGCGACCCGCCGGCCCCGCCGGCCAAGACCCCGTACCTGCTCTCGGACGTCCTACGCGGCAGCCCCGCGCAGATCAGGTCCCTCACCTGGCGGCCGCCGGTCGTCTTCGGCGCCATCCCGGACAACAAGCCGTGGGTGGACTTCGTCAACGGCCTGCCGAACGGCGCCGCGATCGGCGACGGCAAGCTGCCGGGCCCCCGCACCGACGGCACCGGCGGGCTGCTGCAGGGGGTGCACCACCAGAAGATCGTGGTCGTGGTCGGCTACCGGGGCACGATCGCCTTCCTGGGCGGCATGGACCTGAACAACACCCGCATCTCCAACCAGGGCGTCGAGCCCCTGCACGACGTCCACCTGCGGCTGACCGGCCCGGCCGCCGCCCGGGTGCTGGAGACCTTCAAGGAGCGGTGGACCGACCACCCCGACGCCCCGGCCCTGGAGGCGGCCAGGTTCGGCGCGGGCCGCGGCGACCCGTTCCGCGGCGCCTTCCCCGACCCGGTGCCGCAGGCCGACGCGCGCGTGCCCACCGTCACGCTGCCGCCCGGCGCCCGGCGCCAGGACCGCGTCGTACGCGTCGGACGCACCTACGCCGATCTGCGCAGGTTCCAGGGCAGCGCGCCGTACGCCTTCGCACCCGGCGGCGAGCACACCGCGCTCGACATGCTGGTCGACGGCATCCGCACGGCGCGCGAGACGATCTACGTCGAGGACCAGTACCTCTCCAGTGCGATCGTCCGGGCCGAGCTGGTGAAGAAGCTGGCCGAACCGGGCTTCCGGCAGCTGCTGCTGCTCGTCTGCAACTCCGACGCCATCGCCACGGCCGAGTTCGGCTTCCTGCGCATCTTCCGCAACGAGTTCCGGCGCGACCTGCTGGCGGCCGACCCGGGCAAGAGCCGGTGGGGGATGTACGCGCTCAAGCCCTGCCCGGATCCGGTGCGGCGGTGGTTCGCCGGCGAGTACGTGCACTCCAAGACCTGGATCTTCGACGACGAGTACGCCATCGTCGGCTCGGCCAACTGCACCGACCGCAGCTACACCTTCGACTCCGAGATCACGGCGGGCGTCGGCGAGAGCGGCTTCGTGCCCCCGGGACCCGACGCCTTCGCGGGGGCGCTGCGGGTGAGCCTGTGGCACAAGCACCTCGGCGTGCCGCACAACCTGGTGCGCGACTGGACGGCCGGCCTGAAGGTCTGGCGCAAGCCGCCGCCCTCCGCGATGATCTTCGACGCGTCGGCCCTGGAGACCGACCCCACCCTCGGCGTCGCCTTCCCGCAGGACGCCGGCCAGACCGAGGCGGTGCGCCGGGGACGGGAGTTCTACGACACCGACGGCCTGCACTGACTCCGGGCCGGCTGCCGCCGGCTCACCGCCAGGTGCCCATCGCCTCGGTGAGCTGGCGGCGGGCCCGGAAGATCCTGCCGCGCACGGCCTGCACGCCGATGCCGACGGCCGCGGCGATGTCCTCGTACGACAGGCCGTGCAGCTCGCGCAGCACCCAGCAGGCGCGCTGCTCGGGCGTCAGGCCCGCCAGCGCGGCGACCAGCGCGTGCACCGAGGCCGCGGACTCCGCCGCCCGTACCGGCGACGACTGGTGCTCGGGGGCGACGGGCTCGGGCACCGACTCCAGCGGTTGGGTGCGCGGCCGGGAGCGCAGCGCGTTCAGACACCGGTTGGTGACGATCCGGTACATCCAGCTGCCGAACGCGGCCTCGCCCCGGAACTCCGGCAGCCGCCGCCACGCGCTGACGAACGCCTCCTGCACCGCGTCCTCCGCCTCCGCGGCGCTGCCCAGCAGCCGGCCCGCGAGCTGGAGCAGCACGGCGTGGTGCCGCCGCACCAGGACCTCGAACGCCGCGTCGTCACCCGCGGCCGCGCGCAGGGCCAGCACGTCGTCGGGAGTGCGCGCGGCGGCGCGCGGCGCGGCAGGCCGGACGCCGCCGCACCCGTACGGCAGCGCCGACGGGCCCGCCGGGTCGTCCCGCACCGCCGGCGGGCCCGGAGCCGGCGGTGCGGCCGCGGCGGATATCTCGGTTGTCAACGTCCTGCTGGTTCCCCTGCCTGCGTACTCCCGGCGAGGCCGGGGCCGGGCCCGCGCCGGAGCGCCGCGGCCCGGCCGCCGCTCGCCTGCCGCGCCCCGCGGGGGCGCGGCCTGCGCTACTGCACCCGCCCCTCCGGCTCGTCGTCCTCGTCGTCCGGCAGCCGCACGTCGATAACGGAGATGTTGACCTCGACGACCTCCAGCGCGGTCATGCGCTCCACCGCGCCGATCACGCTCTCCCGGATGTCGACGGCGACGTCCGCGATCGGCACGCCGTACTCCACCACGATGTCGAGGTCGACGGCGGTCTGCCGCTCGCCCACCTCGACCTTCACGCCCCGGGTGACGTTCGGACGGCTGCCGGGCACCCGGTCGCGCACCGCGCCCAGGGTGCGCGCCAGGCTGCCGCCGAGGGCGTGCACGCCGGGCACCTCCCGCGCGGCCATGCCGGCGATCTTCTCGACCACCGAGTCGGCGATCGTGGTCCTGCCCCGCTCGGCGGGCGGGCGCAGGCTCTCGCCGCGCGCCGCGCTCCCCGGCTGCTTGGGGTCGCCGGCCGCGGTCTTGGAGGGGGCGGTGGAGGATGTGGTCTCGGTCGGCACGCGAGTCTCCTTGTTCGCACGTGGCCCTGGGGCCCTGTCAGAGGTTAGGACACCCCGCTCCGGGAAGTGTCACGCGTGGGTTTCCGGCCGGACTTCTGCCCGGTTGGCGCGTGACGAATCCCCGCGCGCCGGGTCCAAGAGCATGCCAGAAGTGTGGTCTCATCGCGGGAAAGGAAAGGTTGCGTGCAGATGGCTGTGGTCGGTCTTGCGGCGGGGATGGCGCTGGGCTTCGCCGCCTACTTCGGAGGGTTCGGAGCCTTCCTGCTGGTGGCGGCGCTGGGCGCCGTCGGGTTCGTGGCGGGCAGGTTCCTGGACGGCGACCTGGAGTTCGGCGAGCTGTTCCGCGGCCGCGACCGGCGCCGCTGATGGCCGCGGCAGTCACCCCGGGCCCGGTGCCGGCCGCCGGGCGCGGCGCCCTGCGGATCGCCGACCGGGTGGTCACCAAGATCGCCGCCCGGGCGGCGCGGGAGGCGCTNGCGCGGCGCCCTGCGGATCGCCGACCGGGTGGTCACCAAGATCGCCACCCGGGCGGCGCGGGAGGCGCTGGCCGGCGCGCCCGGGGCGTCCCCGGCGCCCGCGGCGCGGGTGCCGCGCGCGGCGGTGAGCGTGCGCCGTGACGCCGCGCGGGTGCGGCTGTCGCTGGAGCTGGGCTATCCGGCCGACATCGGCCGCGCCTGCGGGGCCGTGCGCGGCCACGTCGCCGCCCGGGTGCGGCAGCTGACCGGCCTGGCGGTGCCGGAGGTCGCCATCGAGGTGGCGCGCCTGCACCCGGCGGTGGACGGCGGCCCGGACCCGGACGCCGGGAGCGGCGGCGCGACGGACCGCGGGACCGGGACCGCGGGGGAGACCGGCGAGACCGCCGGGGACGCGGCGGACGACGGGGACGCGGCGTACCCGGCGAAAGGCGGCGCGGACCGCGGGCGCGGGGCGCTGACCTACCCGTCGTAGCTCTGGATGCGCCGGCCGTGGGCCCGGTCGGTCAGCGCGGGCAGGCGGGCGGCCAGTTCGGCGGCGATCCCCGGTACGTCGAACGTCAGCAGGCGCCGGTCCCGCATGAGGATCCGGCCGTCCACGATCGTGGTCACCACGTCGGCGGCGCGCGCGCTGTGCACCAGCGTCGCGGCCAGGTCGTGCACCGGCTGGGTGTGCGGCCCGGTGAGGTCCACCAGGATCAGGTCGGCGCGGTGGCCCGGCGTGAGCGCGCCCACCCGTCCGGCCAGGCCGACCGCGCGGGCGCTGTGCGTGGTGGCGTGCGCGAGTGCCTGGCGGGCCGTCAGCCACCTCGGGTCGCGCTCGGCCGACTTCTGGACCAGCGCGGTCAGCGCCATGCTCTCCCACACGTCCAGGGAGTTGTTCGACGCCGCCCCGTCCGTGGCCAGGCCCACCGCGACCCCGGCCGCGCTCAGCGCCCGTACCGGCGTGGTGTCCCAGCCGAACTTCAGGTAGCCCCGGGGTGCGGTGGCCACCCCGACCCGGCCGGTGGCCCGCCCGAGCAGCGCCACGTCGTCGTCGGTGATCCCGGTGCCGTGGGCGATGAGCACGTCCACGTCCAGGAGACCGCCGCGGCGCAGCGCCTCGACGGGCGTGCGGCCGTGCCGGGCCAGGCTGGCCTCGGTCTGCTCCCGGTTCTCGGCGGCGTGGATGTGCACGGGCAGGCCGTGGTCGCGGGCCAGGTCCGCGGTCGCGGCGAGGTCGGCGTCGTCGACGGTGTACGGCGCGTGGGGCGCCAGGGACGTGGTGATCCGCCCGCCCGCCGCACCCCGCCAGCGCAGCGCGAACTCCAGGGAGCGCTCCCGGCCGGCCGGCCCCTGGGAGGAGAAGAACGCCCAGCCGAGGTCGGCCCGCAGGCCGCAGTCCGCGACGACCGCGGCCACCCGGTCCATCAGGAAGTAGTGGTCGGCGAAGCAGGTGACCCCGCCGCGGATCATCTCCGCGCACGCCAGCATCGCGCCCAGCTCCACGTCGCGCTCGGTGAGGTTGGTCTCGATGGGCCAGATCCAGTCATTGAACCACTCCTCGACCGGCAGCTCCTCCGCGACGCCCCGCAGGGCCGTCATCGGCGCGTGCGTGTGGCAGTTGATCAGGCCGGGCATGGCGACCTGGCCGCGCGCGTCGACGCGCTCGGCGGCGGGCAGGCCCGCCGCGTCGGCGGCGGAGGTGACCGCGTCGATGACGCCGCCGCGCACCACCACGGCCGCGTCCTCGGTGAAGCCGATCCCGCCGTCCTCGCCGTGCACCAGCGCGGTGCAGCCCGTGACGACGAGGTCGGCCGGCTCCGGCCCGCCCGGGCCCGGCGGCGCGGCATCCGGCATGGCGTCCCCCTCCGCTCGTGCCGCCCCGGCCGCGCGGCGGCCGGAGGCGGACCTGACGCGGCCAGCCTAAAGGCTGTCCCGTAATCCCTGGTGGATCAGCGAGCGGCGTCAGATGCGGTCCATCGCAAGGCGGCGATGCGTCCGAATAGTGGTTCTCTTCGGACGTTTCGCCAACGCCGCGAGTGGCCGTAGCCGGCGTCGGGAGCCCGCCGGGGGTTACGGGACAGCCTTTAGCGGCGGCCGGACGCCCGCCCGCGGTCCGGAGATCTATGCAACCCGTTGCAGTGCACCTTGTTGCATAGTAGGTTCCAGACATGGCTTTGGAGCACGCGATCCTGGTGTCACTACAGGAGCGCTCGGGGTCCGGCTACGAGCTGGCCCGGCGCTTCGACAAGTCCTTCGCGTACTTCTGGGCCGCCAGCCACCAGCAGATCTACCGCACGCTCAAGCGGATGGTGGACCTGGGCTGGGTGGGCTGCGAGTCCGTCCCGCAGGAGGACCGCCCGGACAAGAAGGTCTACCGGGCCACCGGCGAGGGGCGGGCCGAGCTGGCGCGGTGGATCGCCGAACCGGCCGAGCCCTCCGCCCAGCGCAACGACCTGGCGGTGAAGATCCGGGGCGCCTCCTACGGCGACCCGGGCGAGGTGGTCGCCGAGGTCGCCCGCCACCGGGCGCACCACGCCGAGCGGCTGGCCGTGTACCGGGAGATCGAGCGGCGGGACTTCCCCCGCGCCGACGGCCTCACCGGGCAGCGCCTGCACCAGTACCTGGTGCTGCGCGGCGGCATCCTCATGCAGCAGGGCCTGGTGGGCTGGTGTGACGAACTCCTGGAATCCCTGCGCCGCGAGCATCCTCGCGGCGCTGACGAAAGCGGCCGCCCATGACCGAATTCCCGCACCTCCTCAGCCCCCTGGACCTCGGTTTCACCAGCCTGCGCAACCGGGTGATCATGGGCTCGATGCACACCGGCCTGGAGGACCGGGCCAGGGACTTCCCCCGGCTGGCCGCGTACTTCGCCGAACGGGCGCGCGGCGGCGTCGGCCTGATCGTCACGGGCGGCTTCGCACCCAACCGCACCGGCTGGCTCTACCCGCTGGCCTCCAAGCTGACCACCGCGGCCGAGGCGCGCCGGCACCGGCTGATCACCCAGGCGGTGCACGACGAGGGCGGCCGGATCGTCCTGCAACTGCTGCACGCCGGCCGGTACGCCTACCATCCCTGGTCGGCGTCGGCCTCGGCGGTCAAGGCCCCGATCAACCCGTTCCGGCCGCGCGCCCTGTCCGACCGGGGAGTGCTCGCCCAGATCGCGGCGTTCGCCCGCGCGGCGGCCCTGGCCCGGGAGGCGGGGTACGACGGAGTGGAGATCATGGGTTCGGAGGGCTACCTGATCAACCAGTTCCTCGCGCCCCGGACCAACCGCCGCACCGACCGCTGGGGCGGGTCGCCGGAGAACCGGCGCCGGTTCGCGGTGGAGGTGGTGCGCCGGGTGCGGGAGGCCGCCGGCGACGACTTCATCGTCATGTACCGGCTGTCGGCCCTGGACCTGGTCGAGGACGGGCAGACCTGGCAGGAGACCGTCGACCTCGCCCAGGCGGTGGAGGCCGCGGGCACCACCCTGATCAACACCGGCATCGGCTGGCACGAGGCGCGCGTGCCCACCATCGTCACCTCCGTCCCCCGGGCGGCGTTCACCGACGTCACCGCGGGCCTGCGCGGCCACGTCGGCATCCCGGTGGCCGCCGCCAACCGCATCAGCCTGCCCCAGGTCGCCGAGGACGTGCTCGCCCGGGGCGACGCCGACCTGGTCTCCATGGCCCGCCCGCTGCTGGCCGACCCGGAGTGGGTGGCCAAGGCCGCCGCCGGCCGCGGCGACGAGATCAACCCCTGCATCGCCTGCAACCAGGCCTGCCTGGACCACACGTTCTCCCGCAAGACCGCCACCTGCATGGTCAACCCCCGGGCGCTGAACGAGACGCGGCTGACCCTGCTGCCGGTGCGGCGCGCGAAGGCGGTCGCCGTGGCCGGCGCCGGACCGGCGGGGCTCGCCGCGGCCGTGGGCCTGGCCGCCCGCGGCCACCACGTCGACCTGTTCGAGGCCGAGGAGGAGATCGGCGGACAGTTCGGCATCGCCCGCCGCATCCCCGGCAAGGAGGAGTTCGCCGAGACCATCCGCTACTACCGGCGGCAGATCGAGCTGACCGGCGTCACGCTGCACCTGGCCACCCGGGCCGACGCCGCCCGCCTCGCCGAGGGCGGGTACGACGAGGTCGTCCTCGCCACCGGCGTCGTCCCGCGCGTGCCGGCCATTCCCGGCATCGACCACCCCTCGGTGCTGTCGTACGCGGACGTCGTCCGCGGCGGCGCGCCGGTCGGCGAGCGGGTCGCGGTCATCGGGGCCGGCGGCATCGGCGTCGACGTCAGCGTGTTCCTCACCCAGCGGGAGTCCACCGCGCTCGACCTCGCGGCGTGGCGGGCCGAATGGGGCGTCACCGACCCGCGGGCCGCGCGCGGCGGCGTCACCCGGCCCGCCCCCGCCCCCTCGCCGCGGCAGGTGTACCTGCTCCAGCGCAAGGCGTCCCGGATCGGGCAGGGGCTCGGCAAGACCACCGGCTGGGTGCACCGCGCCGCGCTGAAGGCGAAGGGCGTGGAGCAGATCACCGGGGTCGCCTACGAGCGGATCGACGACGAGGGCCTGCACATCGCCTACGGTCCCGGGCACCGGCAGCGCCGGGTCGTCGCCGTGGACACCGTGGTGGTCTGCGCCGGGCAGGAGCCGGTGCGCGACCTCGTCGGCGGCCTGACGGCCCGGGGCGTGACCGCGCACGTCATCGGCGGCGCGGAGGTGGCCGCCGAGTTGGACGCCAAGCGCGCCATCGACCAGGGCACGCGCCTGGCCGCGGCCCTGTAGGCGCCGGCCCGGCCGGGCGTACGGGGCCCGGCGGACCCGTACGGGGCCCCGGCGTCCCGTACGGGTCCGGCCGGGCCGTACGCCCGGCCTCAGCGCCGGTCGCCGGTGAGCGCGAGGCGGACGCCCAGCCCCACCATCACCACCCCCGAGGCCCCGCCGAGGGCCGACAGCCTGCGCGGCGAGCGCGCCAGCCAGGCGCGCGCCGACCCGGCCAGCAGGCCCCAGGCGGAGTCCGACACCAGCGCGACGGTCACGCACACCGCCCCGAGCAGCAGCAGTTGGGCGGGCACGTGCCCGGCGGCGGGGTCCACGAACTGCGGCAGCACGGCGGTGAAGATCAGCAGGCCCTTGGGGTTGCTGACGCCGACGACGAAGCCCTCGCGCAGGATCCGCCGCACGCTCTTCACCGGCTGCCCCTGGGCCTCGGCGGCCGCCAGGCGGCCGCGCTGCCGCCAGGACTGGACGCCCAGCCAGACCAGGTACAGGGCGCCCGCGAACTTCAGCACCGAGAAGGCGAGCTGGGAGCGGGCGACGACGTTGCCCAGGCCGAAGGCGACGGCCACCGCCTGCACCGCGACGCCGCCCGCGTTCCCGGCCGCGGTGGCCACGGCGGCCCGCCGGCCCAGGGTCACCCCCCGGCTGACCACGAACAGGACGCTCGGCCCCGGGACCGCGATCAGCGCGGCGACGACGGCCAGGAAGACGGCGAAACGGCTCGGTTCCATCACCGCGTCAGGCTAGCGGCCGCCGCCGCGCGCCGCCGCCGGATTTCCCGGGGCCGCCGCTGCCGCGGGCCCGCGGCGCCCGGGCGCGGACCGGCCTTCCGCACCGGCGCATACGGTCGTATGCTTCCCGTGTGGCAGCGAAGGAACGGGTGACGATCACGCTCCCGGCGGACAGCGCCGAGGCGCTGCGGAAGCTGGCGGCCGCCGGCCGCATCGAGTCCGTGTCGGCGTACGTGGCGGAGTCGGTCATCGACCGACTGGAGCGCCAGGAGCGTGCCCAGCGCATCATCGAGGGCTGGGCGCGGGAGGCCGAGGCGGCCGACCCCGCCGAGTGGGCCAGGGCGATGGCATGGGCGCAGCGGACGGACCAGCGCGGTCAGGGTGCGGGCGCGGCCGCGTGATCGGCGGCTACATCCTGGACGCCGGAGCGGTCCGGCAGCTGGCCCTGGGCCGCCCGTTCATGGTGGCCCGGGTGTTCGTCTCGGTGGAGCAGATCCAGGTGCTGTACGTGCCCACCACCGCGCTCGCCGCCGGGCTGGTCGGCATGGACCTCTCCCCGCGCCGCCGGGAGCAGGTCGACGACGCCCTCGCCGCCCCCGTCTTCGAGTTCCACCCCCTGGACCGGCCCGCCGCCCTCGCCGTCGCGGAGCTGGCCACCATGGCCCAGGTCGACCTCGCCGCCGCCCACAGCGCGCACCTCGCGCTGCGCCGCCCCGGCTGGCCGGTGATCACCGACCGGCCGGCCGACCTGCACAAGGTCCACCCCGGGATCGAGATCGCCGAGCTGCCGTGACGCCCGCGCGTCCGCAGCGCGGGCCGGCCCGGCGCCCGACGGCCGCGGCCGTCCGGAATGCGAGATACCGCTTGGCGTCCTTGACGGCCCTGAACGGCGCTTGCTTGAATCGCCGTTATGACACAGCGGCAGGCTCTCACGCGACGGCGGCACGTCGACCTCGTGCGCGTCTGTAGCACCCTGTGTCACGGCGAGGTCTGAGGAGCGCCCTCCCTCGTCGGCGCGCGGCGATGCCCCCGGCATCCCGTCGCCTCTGACGGGCCCCGGCATTCCCGGACCGGCCCCTCACCCGTGGTGACGCTCCCTCCGCCCCGGCCCGCCGCGGGCACCGGCCGTCCGCCGTCCGCCGCGTAGCGCCCCGTCGGCACCGGCCGGGCGTGCGTGCCCGGCAGCCCCGTACGGCCCGGCGCGCAGGGGTACCCCCTGCCGCTCGGCTCCCTCCTCCCTTCTCTGACAGCCCTTCAGCGCTTCACCTGCGCTCGCCGTTCCGGCGGGCCGGTCCGCGGCGCGGTCGGCCCCTGCCGCCCGCGGGCCGTGCCCGGCCCTCGGTCGCGCGCGACTGCCGGGCAGACATATGCAGACATATGCGGAATGCCCGCAGAAAACAGAGCACATCGAAAGTCCGGGGACACCCGAGAACTCCCAGGACCCGGCGAAGAACCGGCCGGAACCGGAGAAGCACCGAAGCCGTACCCGAGAAAAGTGGTCGCCCCATGCCCCGTCACGTCCGCCTCAACGCCTTCGACATGAACTGCGTCGCCCACCAGTCGCCCGGCCTGTGGCGCCATCCGGACGACCAGTCGTGGCGGTACAAGGACCTGCGCTACTGGACCGACCTGGCCCGCCTGCTCGAACGGGGCCGGTTCGACGGGCTGTTCGTCGCCGACGTGCTGGGCACCTACGACGTGTACGGCGGCAGCCACGAGGCGGCCGTCCGGCAGGGCGCCCAGATCCCCGTATCCGACCCCCTGCTGCTGGTCAGCGCCATGGCCCTGGTGACCGAGCACCTCGGCTTCGGCATCACGGCCGGGACCGGCTTCGAGCACCCGTACCCGTTCGCCCGGCGCCTGTCCACCCTCGACCACCTCACGGGCGGCCGCATCGGCTGGAACGTGGTCACCGGCTACCTGCCCTCCGCCGCGCGCAACATGGGGCAGGAGGACCAGTTGCGGCACGACGACCGCTACGACCACGCGGACGAGTACATGGAAGTGCTCTACAAGCTGTGGGAGGGCTCCTGGGAGGACGACGCCGTGGTGCGCGACCGCGAGCGGGGCGTGTTCACCGACCCGGCGAAGGTCCACCCCGTAGGCCACCGCGGCACGCACTTCACCGTGCTCGGCATCCACCTGGCCGAGCCCTCCCCGCAGCGCACCCCCGTCATCTTCCAGGCCGGCGCGTCGCCGCGCGGCGTCCGGTTCGCCGCCGAGAACGCCGAGGCGATCTTCGTCGGCGCGCCCACCCGCGCCATCCTCAGGGACACCGTGGCCCGGATCCGCAAGGAGCTGGTCCGCGCGGGCCGCGACCCGTACGCCGCCCGGATCTACACCCTGATGACCGTCATCACGGCCGAGACCTCCGAGGCCGCCCACGCCAAGCACCGCGAGTACCAGTCCTACGCCAGCGACGAGGGCGCCCTGGTGTTCATGTCCGGCTGGATGGGCGTCGACCTGTCCCGGTACGACCTGGACGAGCCGATCGGGAACGTCGAGAGCAACGCGATCCACTCGTTCGTGTCCGCCTTCCAGCAGACCACCGAGGACGGCCGGGAGTGGACCGTCCGCGACATCGCCGCCTGGGGCGGCATCGGCGGTGCCGGCCCGCGGATCGTCGGCTCCGGCGCGGAGGTCGCCGACGAACTGCTCTCCTGGGTCGAGGACACCGACGTCGACGGCTTCAACCTCGCCTACGCCATCACGCCCGGCACCTTCGAGGACGTGGTGACGCACGTGGTGCCCGAGCTCGTACGGCGCGGCGCGTACCCGGCCGCGTACGAGCCGGGGACGCTGCGCCACAAGCTCCTGGGCCGCGGCGACCGGCTGCCCGACGAGCACCCCGGCAGCCGCTACCGCGTCGGCGCCGCGGCCGCCCGGACCCCCTCCGCCGCACCCGCGGGGCGCCCGTAGCCGCCCCGCGCCACAGCCGTGCCGGCCCGACCGGAGCCGGCACCCACCGGTGTCGACACAGAGCGAAACCGTCGAACCGGCACCACGCCGAACAGCGACATGTCGACACCGGCTCCGTGCCGGCCCTACCAGCCGGCCCACCGGTAACCGCACCCAGCCGAAGGAGACCCGCCATGACCACCCTCGCCCCCGCGCCCAGCGCCGAGCGCTACCGCGAACTGCTCGACACCGCCGACAAGGTCGCCCGCGAGCTGCGCGCCACCGCCGCCGAGCGCGACCGCGCGAACCAGACGCCGCGCGCCGAGATCGAGCTGCTGCGCGCGAACGACCTGCTGCAGGTCCAGGAGCCCGTCGAGTACGGCGGCGCGGGCCTGAACTACCGTCAGGCGGCGCAGCTCACCCGCCGCATCGCGCGCGGCGACACCTCCATCGCCCACCTGCTGGGCTACCACTACGCGCAGACGCGCGTGGCCACCCTGTTCGGCACCCCCGAGCAGGCCGACGCGCAGTCGCGGCGCAACGGCCAGGAGCGGCTGTTCTGGGGCGGCGTGCAGAACCCGCGCGGCGGCTCCGACCTGGTCCTCACCCGCGACGGCGACGGTTTCCGGCTGAGCGGCCGCCGCACGTTCGCCAGCGGCGCGAGCCTGGCCGACCACCTGTCCATCACGGCGGTCCACGAGGGCAACCTGGTCTTCGTGTCCCTCCCGGGCGGCCGCGAGGGCTTCACCCCGCTGCTGGACTGGGACAACATCGGGCAGCGGCTGACCGACTCCGGCGGCGTGGAGCTCAGCGGCGTACGGGTGGAGCGCTCCGAGATCCTCGGCCCGGACCCGCTGGGCGGCGGCCTGCCGACGCCGTACCAGACCCTGGTCACCCCGCACTGGCAGCTGGCCTTCGTCAACTTCTACGTCGGCACCGCGGAGGGCGCGATCGAGGAGGCGCTGGAGTGGACGCGGGCCCACGCGGCGCCGTGGGAGTCCTCCGGCGTCGACCAGGCCACCGACGACCCGTACATCCTCCAGACGGTCGGCGAGGTGCTCAGCGGGGTGCGCGCCGCCGCGCTGCTGGCCGACCGGGCCGGCGAGGTGTTCCAGGAGGCGCTGGACACCGGTTCGGACCTGACCGAGGAGCAGCGCGCCGAGGCCGCCGTCGCCGTCTACGAGGCGAAGGTCGCGGCGACCCGGGCGGGCCTGGACGCGGCCGGCCGGCTGTTCGAGATCCAGGGCTCCCGCGCCACCACCGCCGCGTACGGGTTCGACCGGCACTGGCGCAACCTGCGCACCCACACCCTGCACGACCCGGTCGCCTACAAGGCCCGCGAGGTCGGCGACTGGGCGCTGAACCGCCGGGGACCGGAGTTCTCGCTCTACCGGTGACCGCCGCCGCCCCGGCCGCCGCGGCGGCCGGGGCCACGGCGGGCGGGCCGGGCGCCCGTCCGGATCGGGCACCCGGCCGGCCCGGCGGCGTGTGCGCGCGGCGGGCCGGGGCACCCGGCTGGCAGTATGGGGACGCGAGGCCACCCCACGGTGGTCCGCACCCGGGGGATACTGTCTATGGTGACCACCATGTTTCCGCAAGGAGCGGCACTGGACGCGTCCCACACGCAGGGCCCGGCCGGGCGGCAGGCGCCGCCGGGGACCGGCTTGCGCGTACGCGTGCTTCCGTCGCGGCCCGGCGTGAGCGTGTCCGGCGAGGTGGGCCTGGCCACCCGGGAGGCGTGGCAGCGCCTGCTGGACGACCTGGCCGGCCGCGGTGAGGACGTCTGCCTGGAGCTGTCCGGGGTCACCTTCGTCGATGTGGCGGGCGCCACCGCACTGGTCGTGGCGGCCCAGCGGCTGACCGGCGGCCGGCGGATCACCGTCGAGGCGCCGCCGCCCTCGCTCCAGCGTACGCTGCGGATGTTCTGGCCCGGCCTGCCGGCGGTCGAGGTCGTGAGGGGGCGGGCGTGACCGAGGTGGCCGAGGCGTTCGCACACCCGGCGCTGTTCTACCGGGACGACGACACCTACCTGGCCGGGACCGTGCCGTTCGTCCTGGACGGCCTGCGCGCGGGGGAGCCGGTCGCGGTGGCCGTCCCCGGCGCCCGGCTCGCCGCGCTGCGCTCGGCCCTGGGCCCGGACGCCGGCGCGGTGCGGCTGATCGACATGGAGCAGGCCGGGCGCAACCCGGGCCGGATCATCCCGCGCGTGCTGCGCGCCTTCGCCGACGCCCACCCGGGCGAGCGGGTGCGGATCATCGGCGAGCCGATCTGGCCGGGCCGCTCCACGGCCGAGTACCCGGCCTGCGCCCAGCACGAGGCGCTGATCAACCACGCGTTCACCGGCCGGCCGGCGACCATCCTGTGCCCGTACGACACCTCGCGGCTGGACGGGCGGGCGCTGGCCGACGCGCACGCCACCCATCCGGTCATCGTCGAGGACGGCCGGACGCGCGTCAGCGGCGGATACGCCCCCGACCGGGTCGTCGCCGGCTACAACCAGCCCCTGCCGCGGCCGCCCGGCGCGGCGGTGTTCTCCTTCGACGCCGACCTGCTGCCCGACGCCCGCCACTTCGCCACCGGGCGGGCCGCCGCCCTGGGCCTGCCCCCGGGCCGGCACGAGGACTTCTCCCTGGCCGTGGCCGAGCTGACCACCAACAGCGTGGTCCACGGCGGCGGCAGCGGCGCCGTGCGCGTCTGGGCCGAGGACGGCCAGGTGGTGTGCGAGGTGGAGGACCGCGGCCACATCGGCGACCCGCTGGCCGGCCGCCGCGTGCCGCCGCCCGGGAAGATCGGTGGCCGCGGGCTGCTGCTGGTGCACTACGTGACCGACCTGGTGCGCACCCACACCGGCCCGCAGGGCACCACGACCCGGTTCTACCTGGGCCGGTAGGGCGCCGTCCCGCGGCGCTCCGGCCGGGGGCCCGGCCGGAGCGGACCCCGGCGGCCCGGGGTCAGCCGCCGGCGGCCGGCCGGCGCAGCACCTCCACCAGGCTGGAGAAGCCGTCGTCGCCGCGCCCCTCGCCGACGGCCCGCCGGGCGACGGCCAGGGCCGCGCCGAGCACGCCGGTGTCCAGGCCGTGGGCCTGTGCGGCGTGGACGACGTGCTCCATGCCCGCGGCCGCCGAGCGGACCGAACTCGCGTCGCCCGGGTGCTCTCCGGCGTCCACCGCCTGCGCGAACGTGTCGATGACGGCGGGCAGCAGGCCGCCGATGCCCTGGGCGTAGGGGGCCAGCTCCCGCGCGCCGATGTCCTCCGTGGCGGCCAGGGCGAAGGCGTGCACGATGCCGCTCATGGCCGTCCAGAAGACGTCCAGCAGGGCCACGTCGTACGCCGCGGCGCGGCCGGGGTCCGCGCCCAGGTGGGTGGCGGTCCCGCCCAGGGCCGCGAGCGCCGGCCGGTGCGCGGCGAACAGGTCGTGCGGACCGCTGTAGAGGACCAGCGCGGCGGGGGTGCCGACGGTGTGGACCGGGGTCATGACCGACCCGTCCAGGTAGTCGATCCCGCGTCCGGCGGCCCACGCCGCCGTCTCCCGGGCGCGCGCCGGGGTGTCGGCGGTGAGGTTCACCAGCGTCCGGCCCTTGAGGGCGTCGGCGGCAGCGCCGGTGATCGCCCGTACGGCGTCGTAGTCCACCACGCACACGACCACCAGCGGGCTCGCCGCGGCCGCGTCGGCGGCGGTGTCCGCGCGGACCGCGCCCTGGGCGACCAGCGCGTCGGCCTTCCCGGGGGAGCGGTTCCACACCGTGGTGCGGTGGCCGGCGCGCAGGAACGCGGCGGCCAGGGACCGGCCCATGGGGCCGAGGCCGAGGACCGTCACGGGCGTGCGGTCCGGGCCGTGCAACGGCTCGTTCGTCATGCCCGGCACGCTAAACCCTCACACCGGCGTGAGAGTCAAGCCGGGAGCGGCGGGCCGCGGCCGGAAGGGAGCCCGCGGGCGGCCCTCCGGCCCCGGCGGTGCGCCGGCCGGGTCAGCCCAGCGAGCGGAGCAGTTCCTCGCAGGCCCGCTGGCAGCGGCGGCACATCTCCGCGCAGGCGCGGCAGTGCTCGTACATCGACGCGTGCCGCTCGCACTCGTCGGCGCACGACCGGCAGGCGGTGGCGCACGCCTGGAGCTGGCTGCGGGTGATGTTGGCGTCGTAGCCGGTGTGCCGCGAGAGGACCGCGGCGGTGGTCGCGCAGATGTCCGCGCAGTCCATCCCGGTGCGGATGCACGTGACGAGCTCGGAGACCTTGCTCTCCGACAGGCAGGAGTCCGCGCAGGCGGTACACGCCTGCATGCACGCCATGCATTCCTCGATGCAGCGTGCCAGCTTCTGGCGGTCGACACCGCCGAGGTCGGCCGGGTAGGTCTCGATCATGTCCATGACCGCAGTGCCCATCGTGGGTCCTTCCTCCTCGCCGCGCGGCCGACGGGCACGGCAGCCCGTCTTCAGGGAGCTCCGCAGCGTGTTCGGGTCAGGGGTAACACGCCGGCCGGCGGCGCAAACGCCTTCGATCCGTACGGCCGCGGCGGTTCACCCGGACGCGGGCTCGCGCGGCCTGACCGGTGCGCCCGTCCGGCCGGTGGGCCCGTCCGGCCGCGGCGCCCCCGCGCGCGGCGATCCTCCCCCGAGAGAAGCGAACCCCGAGAGAAGCGAACCTTCGAGAGAAAGCGAACCCCCGGCGGCCGCCTGGTTGAGCAACCGCTTAGTATCCCGCTAGTCTCCTGCGCGGCAGGAACAGGCGAGGCAGGCGAGGGAGCCGGTCGTGGACTTCTCACACTCGCCGCGGGCGCGCGACTACACCGAGCGCGTCGGCGGCTTCATCGACAAGGAGATCCTGCCGCGCGAGCGCGAGTACCGCGACGCCCTGCGCGAGACGGAGGGCCGGTGGCAGGAGCCGCCGCTCATCGAGGAGTTGAAGGCCAGGGCCCGCGAGCAGGGCCTGTGGAACCTCTTCCTGCCCGACGAGCGGTACGGCCCGGGCCTGAGCGTCACCGAGTACGCGCCGCTGGCGGAGCTGATGGGCCGCAGCTTCCTCGCCCCCGAGGTGTTCAACTGCAACGCGCCCGACACCGGCAACGCCGAGGTGCTCGTCCACTACGGCAGCGACGAGCAGCGCGAGCGGTGGCTGGAACCCCTGCTGCGCGGCGAGATCCGCTCCGCGTTCTGCATGACCGAGCCCGCGGTGGCCTCCTCGGACGCCACCAACATGCAGGCCACCGCCACCCTGGACGGCGACACCGTCGTACTCAACGGGCGCAAGTGGTGGAGCACCGGCATCGGCCACCCCCGCTGCGCGTTCGTGATCTTCATGGGGCTGACCGACCCGGACGCCCACCGGCACTCCCAGCACTCGATGGTGCTGGTCCCGCTCGACACCCCGGGCGTGACGGTCGAGCGGATGCTGCCGGTGCTCGGCTACTACGACGAGCCCTACGGCCACGGCGAGGTGAGCTTCACCGACGTCCGCCTGCCGGCGAGCGCGGTCATCGCCGGCCCCGGCCGCGGCTTCGAGATCGCCCAGGGCCGGCTGGGCCCCGGCCGCATCCACCACTGCATGCGCCTGGTGGGCCTCGCCGAGCGCGCCCTGGAGCTGGCCTGCCGCCGCGCCCTGGAGCGCACCGCGTTCGGCAAGCCGCTGGCCAACCTCGGCGGCAACCGCGAGCGCATCGCCCGCGCCCGCATCGCGATCAACCAGGCCCGCCTGCAGGTGCTGCACGCCGCCTGGCTGCTGGACGCGCACGGTCCGCTCGGCGCGTTCAACGAACTGTCCCAGGTCAAGGCCGCGGTGCCGGCCATGGCATACGAGGTGATCGACATGGCGATCCAACTGCACGGCGGGCTCGGCCTGTCCGACGAGACCCCGCTGGCCCCGGCGCTGGCCACCGCCCGCGCCCTGCGCCTGGCCGACGGGCCGGACGAGGTGCACCTGGGCGTCGTGGCCCGGACGGAGCTGCGCGCCCACCGGGAGCAGGCGTGAGTACCCGGGTCCTGGTCACCGGCGGCTCCTCCGGGCTCGGCCGGGCCATCGCCGCCCGCTACGCCGCGGCCGGCGGCCGGGTGCTGGTCGCCGACCTCGCCGAGCCCGCCGACCCGCCCGCGGGCGAGGTCTCCTACCACCGCCTCGACGTGCGCTCCGACGAGGACTGGAACGCGGTCCGCGCCTGGTGCGAACGCGCCTGGGGCGGCCTGGACATCCTGGTCAACTGCGCCGGAGTGGCCGCCGCGGGCCGCGTCGAGCGCATCAGCCGGGACGACTGGGAGTGGATACTCGGCATCAACCTGCACGGCGTCATCGGCGGCTGCCGTGCCTTCGTCCCGGTGCTGAAGCGCCAGGGCAGCGGACACGTCGTCAACATCGCCTCGCTCGCCGGGCTGATGAACCTGCCGGGCATGTCCTCCTACAACGTCTCCAAGGCCGCGGTGATCTCCCTGTCGGAGACCATGCGGCACGAGCTGGCGCCCTGGGGCGTGCGCACCACCGTGGTCTGCCCCGGCTTCGTGCCCACCGCCCTCGGCTCCCGGCTGCGCAGCCCCGACCCCGTCCTGGCGGGCCTGGCCGACCGCATGATCCAGCGCGGCTCGGTCACCGCCGACCAGGTGGCCGAGCAGGTGGTGACCGCCGTCGCCAAGGGGCGCTTCCTGGTCAACACCCACCGGGAGGGACGGCTGGCGGTACGGGCCAGGCGCCTGCTGCCGCGTCTGGTGGACGCCAAGGTCGCCAAGGTGTGGGGGTACACCAAGACCAAACTCGACGAGCAGGACCGGCAGGAGACCACCTCATGAGCGCCCTCCGCAAGAACATCCTCATCACCGGCGCCAGCGCGGGCCTGGGCGAGCAGATGGCCCGCGACTTCGCCGCACGCGGCCGCAACCTCGCGCTGTGTGCCCGCCGCACCGACCGCATCGAGAAGCTGCGCGCCGAACTCCTCACCGCCCACCCCGGCATCGAGGTCGCCGTCCGCGCGCTGGACGTCACCGACCACGCCAAGGTCTTCGAGGTCTTCCGCGCCTTCCGCGACGAGCTGGGCACCCTCGACCGGGTGATCGTCAACGCCGGCCTGGGCAAGGGCCAGCCGATCGGCACCGGCCGGTTCGACGCCAACCTCCAGACCGCCAACACCAACTTCACCGCCGCCCTCGCCCAGTGCGAGGCCGCCGTGGAGATCTTCCGCGAGCAGCGCGCCGGCCACCTGGTGGTCATCTCCTCGATGAGCGCCATGCGCGGCCTGCCGCGCAACCGCACCACCTACGCGGCCACCAAGGCGGGCGTCGCCGCGCTCGCCGAGGGCATCCGCGCCGACCTGCTGCGCACGCCCATCAAGGTCACCACCCTCTACCCCGGTTACATCGCCTCCGAGCTCAGCTCCCGCGACAGCCGCGGCACGCCGCTGATGGTCTCCACCGAGAAGGGCGTACGGTCCATGGTGCAGGCCATCGAGGCCGAGCGGGCCCAGGCCAAGACGCCCGCCTGGCCCTGGGTGCCCATCGGCTTCGCCATGCGCCACCTGCCGCTGCGCCTGGTCACCAAGGTCGGCTGAATGAGCGACGCCACCCACCGCGGCGTACGCTCCGAGGACGCCTTCGACGTCCCGCGCGCGGACGCCTGGCTCAAGGAGCGGCTGGACGGCCTCACCGGCACGCCGGAGGTCACCCAGTTCTCCGGCGGCGCCTCCAACCTCACGTACCTGCTGCGCTACCCGGACACCGAGCTGGTCCTGCGCCGGCCCCCGGCCGGCCGCAAGGCGTCCTCCGCGCACGACATGGCCCGCGAGTACCGCGTCCAGCGCCAGCTCAAGCCCGTCTTCGGCTACCCGCCCACCGTCCGCGCCCTGTGCCAGGACCCGTCCGTCATCGGCGGCGACTTCTACGTCATGGACCGGGTGGAGGGCCTCATCCTGCGCGGCCGCCTGCCCCAGGGCATGACGGTGGACCCCGAGCGGGCGCGCCGGCTGTCGCAGACCTTCGTCGACGTCCTCACCGAGCTGCACCGGGTCGACCCCGCCGCCGCGGGCCTGGCCGACCTGGGCAAGGGCGCGGGGTACGTGCGCCGGCAGGTCGAGGGGTGGACCCGCCGCTACGCCGACGCCCGCACCTGGAACGTGCCCCGCTTCACCCGCGTCACCGCCTGGCTGGCCGGCAACCAGCCGGAGGACGTCGCCACCTGCGTGATCCACAACGACTGGCGGCTGGACAACCTGGTCCTGGACGAGGACGACCTGTTCGTCGTCGGCGTCCTGGACTGGGAGATGGCCACCCTCGGCGACCCGCTGATGGACCTCGGCGGCGCCCTGGCCTACTGGGTGCAGGCCGACGACGACTGGCCCTACCGCGTCACCCGCCGCCAGCCCAGCCACCTGCCCGGCATGCTCACCCGCGCCGAGATCGTGGAGCGCTACTGCGACGTGATGGGCCTGCCGGACGGCAACTGGCCCTTCTACGAGACCTTCGGCCTGTTCCGCCTCGCCGTCATCGCGCAGCAGATCTACTACCGCTACCACCACCGGCAGACCCGCAACCCGGCCTTCCGGAACCTGTGGCTGGTGGTCAACTACCTGCACCGGCGCTGCCTCGCCACCATCCGGCGCGCCGGCGGCTGACCGGCCGGGCGGCGCCGCGCGGGGACGAGAAGCGAGAGCGAGAGAGGCGGCTGCCATGCCGGTCATCCACCTGGTGCGCCACGGCCAGGCGTCCTTCCACGCCGAGACCTACGACGTGCTGTCGGACCTCGGCCGCGAACAGGCCCGGGTCGTCGGCGCCGAACTGGCCCGGCGGGGCCTGCGCGACCCCGTCGTCCACTGCGGCACCCTCGACCGGCAGCGGGACACCGCGGAGCTGCTGATGGCCGCGGCCGGGCTGGACGGCCGGCCGCACGCCGACCCCCGGTGGAACGAGTACGACCACCTCGCCCTCCTCGACCGCTACCCCACCCCCTGGCCCGCGGAGGAGCCCGGCTCCCGCGGCGTGCAGGTCCTGCTCGACCACGCGCTCGGCGCCTGGATCCACGACGCGGACACCGGCCCGAACGGCTGGCGGGCCTTCACCGACGGCGCCGCCGCCGCCCTGGCCGGCCTGACCGCGGCGCTCGGCTCCGGCCGCGACGCGGTCGTGGTGACCTCGGGCGGGGTGCTGGCCGCGCTGTGCGGGGCGCTGCTGCCCGCGCCGCCCGCGGGCATCGTGGCGCTCAACCGCGTCACGGTCAACGCCGCGATCACCACCCTCGCCGTGGGCCGCTCCGGCACCAGCCTGCTGACCTTCAACGACCACGCCCACTTCGCCGGCGACCTGCGCGCGCTGGTCACCTACCGCTGACGACCGCACCCCGCGCGGCGCCCCCGCCCGCCGCGCCGACACCCCCACGAGGAGCCCCCATGCGCGCCGCACAGGTCACCCGGCTGGACGGTCCGAAGGCCGTGCAGGTCACCGACGTGCCCGACCCGCTGCCCGGGGCCGGCCAGGTGCACATCGACGTGCACGCCGCCGGCGTCACCTTCCCCGACGTCCTGCTCAGCCGCGGCCGGTACCAGATCAAGCCGGACCCGCCGTTCGTCCCCGGCTCCGAGGTGGCCGGCGTCGTGCGCAGCGCGCCGGAGGACTCCGGGCTGCGGCCCGGCGACCGGGTCGCGGCGTTCCCCGGCTTCGGCGGCTTCGCCGAGCAGATCGCCGCCGACCCCCGGGTCGTCTTCCCGCTGCCGGACCGGCTGTCCTTCGAGGCCGGCGCCGGGCTGCCCATGAACTGCCTGACGGTGCACTTCGGGCTGACCCGCCGCGGCCGGCTGCGCCCCGGCGAGACCGTGCTGGTGCACGGCGCGGCGGGCGGCGTCGGCACCGCCGGCGTGCAGCTGGCGGCCGCCCTGGGCGCGCGCGTGATCGCGGTGGTCTCCAGCGACGCCAAGGCCGAGACCGCCCGCGCGGCCGGCGCCCACGAGACCGTGCCCGCCGACGGGTTCCGGCAGGCGGTGGCCGACCTGACGGCGGGCCGCGGCGTGGACCTGGTGCTCGACCCGGTCGGCGGCGACCGGTTCACCGACTCGCTGCGCAGCCTCGCGCCCGAGGGCCGCCTGCTCGTCGTCGGCTTCACCGGCGGCGAGATACCCACGGTCCGGGTGAACCGGCTGCTGCTGAACAACATCGACGTGGTCGGCGTGGGCTGGGGCGCCTACTGGCTGCCGCGCCCGGAGTACCTGCGCGAGCAGTGGCAGGAGCTGCTGCCGCACCTGGAGGCCGGCCGGCTCGACCCGCTGATCGGCGAGACCCGCCCCCTGGACGAGGCGGCCGAGGCGCTGAGCGCCCTCGACGAGCGGCGCGCCACCGGCAAGACCGTCCTGCGGGTGCGCTGACGGCCGGTACGGCCATGCGCCGCACCCGGTCACCCCACGGGCAGCCGGGCCCGGAAGCGGGCCCCCGTGCCCGCCTCGGAAGCGGCCAGGGCCAGCGTGCCGCCGTGGGCCGCGGCGATGTCCCGGGCGATGGCCAGGCCCAGGCCGGAGCCGCCGCTGTCCCGGGCGCGGGCCTCGTCCAGCCGGGCGAAGCGGCGGAAGACGGTGTCGCGGTGCTCCTCGGGGATGCCGGGCCCGTCGTCCACGACCTCGATCCGGGCCTCCCGGCTCCCGCCGCCCCGGCCCGTGGTGAGGCGGACGGCGACGGCCGACTCCGCGTGGCGCACCGCGTTGTCCACCAGGTTGGCCACCAGGCGCCGCATCTGGTCGGCCGAGCCGCGCAGCACCACGTCCGGCTCGACGGCCAGGTCGACGCGCACCTCGGGCCGGGGGCGGGTGCGGGCGGCCTCCTCGGCGACGACCTGGCTGAGGTCCACCTCCCGCGCGGGCCGCGGCTCCCCGGCGTCCAGCCGGGCCAGCAGCAGCAGGTCGGCGCTGAGCCGCTGGAGGCGTACGACGTCGGTCAGCGCCTCCGCGGCCAGCGGGCGGTGGCGCGGCGCGGCCAGCTCCAGGCGGGTGTGCAGGACGGCCAGCGGGCTGCGCAGCTCGTGAGCGGCGTCGGCGACGAACTGCTTGTGCTGCTCGATCGCCGCCTGCAACCGGTCCAGGGTGGCGTTCATGGTCCGCGCGAGCGCCGCCACCTCGTCGTCCGACCCGGGCTCCGGCACGCGCCGGTGCAGGCCGTGCGCGGTGATGTCGGCGACCTCGCGGCGGATCGCGGACACCGGGTTCAGCGCCCGTCCCACGGTGGTCCAGGTCAGCCAGGCCACCAGCAGCAGCAGCGCGGGGATGCCGGGCAGCAGCAGCGCGCGCAGGGTGCGCAGCGCCTCCTCGGTGGGCGCCAGGGAGGCGCGGGCCTGCACGACCATCAGCCCCTGCGGGGTGTCGACCGGCTTGTCGACCACCACGTACCCGCCGTCGCCCCGCCAGGCCCGCATGCCCGCCCGCGGCGAGGGGAGCACCTGCACGTCGCCGTTCTTCACCTGCGACGCCCCGGCCGGGGGGCCGCCCTCCAGCTTCGCCGCGACGGCCCGGGCGTTGCTGTCCGCCTCGGCGCGGGCGCTGCGCTCCAGGCTGCCGCGCAGCCCGGCGACCAGGACGGCCGACACCAGGCACAGGGCGACGGCCACCGCCGCCGTCGCGGCCACCGTGGCCCGCAGCCGCACGCCCCGCCCGGACAGCGCCGCCGCGACCCGCGCCCCGAGTCCCCGGTGCGGCGCGGCGGCCGGTTCGGTGTCCACCGTCAGCTCCCCTCGTCCAGCCGGTAGCCCGCGCCCCACACCGTCACCAGCGAACTGCGTCCGAACGGCTTGTCGATCTTGCGGCGCAGGGCGCTGATGTAGACCTCCACCACGTTGGAGTCGCCGTCGTAGGCGAAGTCCCAGGCCTCGCGCAGCAGTTCCCCCTTGGAGACCACCCGGCCCGCGCGCCGGGCCAGCCCGTGCAGCACGGCGAACTCCTTGGGCGTCAGCGCGATCGGCGTGTCGCCGCGCGAGCAGCGCAGCCCGGCCGGGTCGATCCGCAGGTCCCCCACGGTGATGACGGTCGGCCGCTCGCCGCCGCCGCGGCGCACCAGCGCGCGCAGCCGGGCCACGAGCACCACGTACGAGAACGGCTTGGACAGGAAGTCGTCGGCGCCGGTGTCCAGCGCCCTGGCCTCGTCGTACGCCCCGTCCTTGGCGGTCAGCATCATGATCGGCGTCCAGACCCCGGCCTCGCGCAGCCGGGCGCAGACGGTGTAGCCGTTCAGCCGCGGCAGCATCGCGTCCAGCACGATCGCGTCGTAGGGGTTCTCGGTCGCCATCCACAGCCCGTCCGTCCCGTCCAGGGCGATGTCGACGGCGTAACCCTCTTTGGCGAGGCCGCTCTTGAGCAGGTCGGCCAGGCGCCGCTCGTCCTCCACAACCAGTATCCGCACGCCCCCATTAGTGCCGTACGGAAGCTAAAGAAAGCATGAAGATCAACTTCAGCTGCCTTCAGAAACCCCACAGGCCCCTCCCGTGAGACTTCTGGACGTCAACGCAAGCCGACCTCTCAAAGGAGAGACTGTGCAGCGCATCAAGATCATGGCCACCGGCGTGCTCGCCGCGGGCGCCCTGCTGGCCGGGACCGCCGGGGCCGCCCACGCCTCCGGCGGCCACGGCGGACCGGTCCGCCCGGCCCCGGGCAAGCCGGGCAAGCACGTCGTGGTGTGCATCGACCTGGGCCACCACCACGGGGGCGGCGTCATCGTGGTGCCCGGACCCGGCAAGCCGGGGCCGAAGCCCGGCAAGCCGGTGCCCAGGCCCGGCAGGCCCGAGACGGTGGTCCGCGAGGCGGCCGCCAAGGCCGTCCCGCTGCCCGTGTCGTACGCGCCCGCCCGCGGGAAGAAGACGACGGTCCGCGTCGAGCGGGGCAAGGTGTTCGTCAACGGCAGGTTCGTGCCCGGACCCCGCCCCGGCCGGGTGCTGTGCTTCGTCCTGCCCGGGCCCGTCGGCGTCCCGGGCGGGCCGATCGAGGTCGGCACCTCGGTCGGGGGCGGCAAGGCCGAGCAGGGCCGCGTCGTCGTCCGGCGCGGCTGACCGCCGCGCCGCACCGGAAAAGGGGCGGGCCCGCCGGACTCGGGGGAGCCGGCGGGCCCGCCCGCTGCCGTGCCCCGCTCCGCCCTCCGCCCCCGCGGGGTCCGCTCCCCGCCCGTACGGTCCGCCCTCGGGCCGTACGCCCGGTCCGGCGCCCGTACGGTCCGGCCGCGTCCGGCGCCCGGACACGGCTTGACATGACCACGCGAGTCCTGCGACACCTTACGAGCAGTCGGACGCGACGTGTCCGGGCGGCGCGCGCCGCCCTCGCCGGGAGGGGACTTCGGATGTGCCACGCGCTCATCGCCCACGGAGCCGGCCGCGCCGCCGGGGCCGCCGGCCCGGCCCGGCGCCGCCCGGGCACCGGGTCGTGACCCGGGCCTGGGCGCACCCCTTCCGCTCGCTGGCGGTGCGCAACTTCCGGCTCTTCGCCGCCGGGCAGGTCGTGTCGGTGGCGGGCACCTGGATGATGGTGACCGCCCAGGACTGGCTCGTCCTGGAGCTGACCGGCGACTCGGGCACGGCCCTGGGCGTGGTCACCGCCGCGCAGTTCACCCCGCTGCTGCTGCTCACCCTGTACGGGGGCCGGCTCGCCGACCGGTACGACAAGCGCGTGCTGCTCGTCCTCGCCAACCTCGCCTCGGGCGTGCTGGCGCTGGGCCTGGCGGTGCTGGTGCTGTGCGACGCGGTGCGGCTGTGGCACATCGGCCTGTTCGCCCTGGGTCTCGGCGTGGTCAACGCCGTCGAGGTGCCCACCCGCATGTCGTTCGTCAGCGAACTCGTCGGCGCGGACCTGCTGCCCAACGCCTCGGCGCTGAGCGCCGCCTACTTCAACGTCGCCCGCATCGCCGGGCCCGCCCTCGCCGGCCTGCTCATCACCGGCCTGGGCGGCACCGGTCCGGTGATGGCCGCCAACGCGGCCAGCTACCTGGCGACGGTGGTCGGCCTGCGCGCGATGCGCCCCGGCGAACTGCACCGCCCGCCGCGCCCCGCGGCCCGGCCCCGGGTCGTCGACGGGCTGCGCCACGTGCGTGCGCGCCCCGACCTGCTGCTGCCGGTGTGCCTGGTGGCCGTGGTCGGCCTGTTCGGGCTGAACTTCCAGCTGACCCTGCCGCTGCTGGCCAAGACCGTCTTCCACGCCGACGCCGCCGCCTTCGGGCTGCTCACCTCCTGCTTCGCGGCCGGCTCGCTGCTCGCGGCGTTCGCCACCACCGCCCGCCGCGGCCGTCCCTCGGGCCGCCAGGTGGTGTACTCGGCGCTGGTCTTCGGCGCCCTGGAGGCGGCGACCGGCTGGGCGCCCGGCTACGCCGCCGCCGCGGCGCTGCTGTTCCTGACCGGCTTCGCCGCGCTGTACTTCGCGCAGGCCGCCAACCACCGCATCCAGCTCGGCAGCGCGCCGGAGTTCCGCGGCCGCGTCCTGGCCCTGTACACCCTCATCCTCCAGGGCTCCACCCCGCTGGGCGCGCTGCTGGTCGGCGCGCTGTCCGCCCGGCTGGGCGCGCGCTCCGGCTTCTGGGCGGGCGGCCTGGTCTCCCTCGCCGCGGGCCTCGCCGCGTGGGCGGCCGAGCGCCGCGTCCGCGACGGCCCGGACCCGGACGGCCCGCCGCCGCGGCCGCCCGACCACAGCGGGACCGACCGGCGGGCCATCCGCCCCTGACCCCGCCCGCGCACCCCCGCGTCCGTCCGGGCGCTCAAGGCGGGAGAATGGCAGGCCGGTGCCCGAGCGCCGCCCGCCGGGCGGCGCCACGTGAAGCGGGAGAGTACGCGGTTGTCCGAACGGTCCCCGGTCCCCTCCCCGGGCGCGGCCCCACCCGGCCTGCGCGCCGACTGCGCCGGCTGCCTGGGGCTGTGCTGCGTCGCCCTGCCCTTCGCCGCGTCCTCGGACTTCGCGCTCGCCAAGGACGCCGGACGGCCCTGCCCGAACCTGGGGGCGGACCTGCGCTGCGGCATCCACGCCCGGCTGCGGCAGGAGGGCTTCACCGGCTGCGCCGTCTTCGACTGCTTCGGCGCCGGGCAGAAGATCTCCCAGGTCACCTTCGCGGGCCGGGACTGGCGGCAGGACCCGGACACCGCCCGGGAGATGTTCGCCGCCTTCCCCGTCATGCGGCAGCTCCACGAACTGCTGTGGTACCTGACCCAGGCGCTGGCCCTGCGGCCCGCCCGCCCCCTGCACGGCGAGCTGCGCCGGGCGCTGCACGCCACCGAACGCCTCACCCTCGGCGACGCCCGGCAGCTCGCGGAACTCGACCTGGCGGCCCACCGGGAGGGCGTGGCCGCCCTGCTGTCGCGCGCGAGCGCGCTCGTCCGGGCCACGGCGCCCGCGCCGCCCGGCCGCGGCCGGCCGCGCGTGCGCAGGCGGGCCGACCTGGCCGGGGCCGACCTGCGGCGCGCCGACCTGCGGGGTGCCGACCTGCGC
>NZ_JAVSCF010000033.1:0-36647 GCF_031932565.1 Streptomyces sp. B1866 | reverse complement strand
CGTACGCGCGGGCGGTGCGGCGCGGCCGTAGGGGAGGGCCGTGCGGCGCGGCCGTACGGGAGGGCGGTGCCGGCCGTCCGCGCGGGCCGGGCCGGATCGCCTCTACGCGCGCGCCGGCGGCCGGCGGCCCGGCGCGCGCCTCATCCCCGTCCGGAGCCCTGGTCCAGGTAGGCCAGCACCGCCAGGACGCGCCGGTTGTCGTCGTCCGAGGGCGGCAGGCCGAGCCTGCCGAAGATGTTGGACGTGTGCTTCGCGACCGCCCGTTCGGTGATGTGGAGCTGGGCCGCGATGGCCGCGTTCGACCGGCCCTGCGCCATGAGCTCCATCACCTCCCGCTCGCGCGGGGTCAGCTCCGCCATCGGCCGGTCCTGGGAGCGGCGCGCGAGCAGCTGCGAGATGACCTGCGGGTCCATCGCGGTCCCGCCCGCCGCGACCCGCCGCACCGCGTCCACGAACTGCCCGGCGTCGAACACCCGGTCCTTCAGCAGGTAGCCCACGCCGCCGCTGCCGTCCGCGAGCAGCTCGCGCGCGTACAGCTGCTCCACGTGCTGGGAGAGCACCAGCACCGGCAGCCCGGGGCGCGCCCGGCGCGCGGCGAGCGCGCACTGCAACCCCTCGTCGGTGAACGACGGCGGCAGCCGCACGTCGACCACGGCCACGTCCGGGTCCAGCTCGGCCAGGGCGCGGGCCAGCTCGGGCCCGCTCCCGACGGCGGCGGCGATCTCGAAGTCGTACGCCTCCAGCAGCCTGACCAGGCCGTCCCGCAGCAGGAACAGGTCTTCGGCGAGGACGACGCGCACGGTGCGGCTCCGGAGGTGGGGGAGAGGCGGAGGGCCGGGACACCGCCGAATGTAGCGGGGGAGCGCGTGGCGGCAGAGCCGCGGTCCGCTGGGCAGTCCGCGACCAGCGCACACAGCGCTCGCGCTAGGAGCGCGCAACTCCTTGTGCGCCCCTCGCTCGTTCCCCGCGCGTACCCGATTCCCTCGGGCGAGTGGTTTGGCGGCCGAGGCCCGTGATCGCGCCCGCCGCCCGCGAATACTGACTGACAAGCATCCCGCTGTCCGGCGGGATTCCACGGCCCGGCGCTCCGGCGGGTCACAGGGGCGCGGCAGGCGGGCCGCACGGGCGGGCCGAAGCGGGGGCAGGGGGACGACGATGGCCGAGGGCACGGTGCTGCTGGCGCTGCGCGAGGATCCGCTCGGGGACGGGGCCGCGGGCGAGCAGCTGCGCCGGATCCGCCAGGTGGTCGAGTCCCGCGGCTTCGACGTGCGCTGGGCGAGAACCGGCGCGGACGCACAGGCCGTGCTGCGCACGGAGGCGGGCATCGCCGCCGCGGCGGTGGCCTGGGACCTGTCGCCGGGCGGCAAGGCCGAGGGCGAGCCGGGCGGCGCCGCGGTGCTGCGCCAGATCGGCCGCCGCTTCAAGGACCTGCCCGTCTTCCTCGTCATGGCGGACGAGGCCGACCAGGACCCCGGCCGGCTGCCGCTGTGGGTGGCGGAGACCGTCGTCGGCTACGTGTGGCCGCTGGAGGACACGGCGGCGTTCATCGGCGGACGGCTCGTCAGCGCGGCGCGCGCCTACCGGGAGGCGGTGCTGCCGCCGTTCTTCAAGGCGCTGCGGCGGTTCGACGACGCCCACGAGTACTCCTGGCACACCCCGGCCCACTCCGGCGGCGTGGCCTTCCTGAAGTCCCCGGTCGGCCGCGCCTTCTTCGACTACTTCGGCGAGCGGCTGTTCCGCAGCGACCTGTCCATCTCCGTCGGGGAGCTGGGCTCGCTCTACGAGCACACGGGCCCCATCGGCGACGCGGAGCGCAACGCGGCCCGCGTCTTCGGCGCCGACCGCACGTACTTCGTCCTCCACGGCGACTCCACCGCGGACCGCCTGGTGGGGCACTTCTGCGTCGCGCGGGACGAGATCGCGCTGGTGGACCGCAACTGCCACAAGTCCGTGCTGCACGGCCTGGTCCTCTCCGGCGCCCGCCCGGTCTACCTGGTGCCCACCCGCAACGGCTACGGGCTGGCCGGGCCGCTGCCGCCCGCCGAGACCGAAGCCGCGGCCGTCGCCGGCCGTATCGCCGGCCATCCGCTGGCGCGCGGCGCGGTGTCGCCCGGGGCGCAGTACGCGGTCGTCACCAACTCCACCTACGACGGCCTGTGCTACGACGCGGTCGAGGTCGCGCGGGCCCTGGCGCCCAGCACGCCGCGGCTGCACTTCGACGAGGCGTGGTTCGCCTACGCGCGCTTCCACCCGCTCTACGCCCGCCGCTACGGGATGTCCGTGGACGCCGGCGCCCTGCCCGGCCCCGAGCGCCCCACCGTCTTCGCGACCCAGTCCACGCACAAGCTCCTCGCCGCCCTCTCGCAGAGCGCGATGGTGCACGTCCGGGCCGCGCCGCGGGCCCCGGTGGAGCACGAGCGCTTCAACGAGGCGTTCATGATGCACGGCACCACCTCGCCCCTCTACCCCGCCATCGCCTCGCTCGACGTGGCGGCGGGGATGATGGACGGCCCGCAGGGCCAGTGGCTGATCGACGAGGCGGTCACCGAGGCGATCCGCTTCCGCCAGGCCGTCGTGCGCACCGGGCGGCGCGTCGCGGCCGCGGGCGACCGGCCCGCATGGTTCTTCGGCGTGTGGCAGCCCGACACCGTCACCGACCCGGCCACCGGCGCCCGGCTCCCCTTCGCCGACGCGCCCGCCGAGCTGCTGCGCCGCGAGCCGTCCTGCTGGCGGCTCGCGCCGGACGCCGACTGGCACGGCTTCCCCGGCCTGGCCGAGGGCTGGTGCCTGCTGGACCCGGTGAAGGTGACCCTCACCTGCCCGGGCATCGACGCGCGCGGCGAGGCGGCCGAGCGGGGCGTTCCCGCGCGGGTGCTCACCGAGTACCTGGCCACGCGGAACATCGTCGTGGAGAAGACCGACACCTACACCACGCTGGTCCTCTTCTCCATGGGCATCACCAAGGGCAAGTGGGGCACCCTGCTGGACGCCCTGATGGACTTCAAGGCGCTGTACGACGAGGACGCGCCACTGGACCGGGTGCTGCCCGAGCTGGTCGCGCGGCACCCGCGGCGGTACGCGGGGGCGACCCTGAGCGGCCTGTGCCAGGCCATGCACGACCACCTGCGCCAGGCCGCCCTGACCACCCTGCTGGACACGGCCTTCCGGGACCTGCCGCGGCCGGTCGCCTCGCCGCAGGAGTGCTACCAGCGGCTGATCCGCGGCGGCACCGAGCGGATACGGATCGCCGAGGCCGCCGAGCGGGTGGCCGCGGCCATGGTCACCGTCACGCCGCCCGGCATCCCGGTCCTGATGCCGGGCGAGTCCGTCGGCGCCCAGGACGGCCCGCTGCTGCGCTACCTGCACGCCCTGGAGTCCTTCGACCGGGCGTTCCCCGGCTTCCACAGCGAAACCCACGGCGTCACGCTCGATCCGGACACCGGCGACTATCTGATCGAGTGCGTACGCGAGGACGGCGAGGCCGCCGCCCGGCCCTGATCCGGACGCGCCGGGCATCGCCAGCGCGACGGCCCGGGCGGGCGCCGCGACCGGACGCCCCGACCCGGCGCCACGGGCCGTCACGCAGAATGCCGCCGGACACGGGAACCCGGAACACCGACCGCACGAGGACGCTTTTCGGTCACCCTCGGCCCACCCGCCCGGCGCCGGGGAACGCGCCGCGGCCCGCGCGACGACGTCCCCCGGCACCCCGACGGACCGGAACAGGCGCCTCCTCATCCGGACCGGAACACGCCGCCACCGGCGCCTGTCACCCGGCTGAGAAAGAACGGAAGGTCCGCCCCCGCGGCCCCGCCGCGCCCCGGTGCCGCTCCGGGTCGGCGTGATCCGGCGGTCCCCGGGTGCGGCGCGGACCGCCGCCGTGCCACCCTGCCCTCGACCGTGGCAAAGACATCAACGGACACCGGGGTACGGGGGACACACCATGCCTGACCAGAGACGGATCGGCCGCCGCACACTGCTCGCGGCGACACTGGGCGCCGCGGCGGGCCTGGGCGCGGCGGCGCCGGCCACCGCCGCGCCGCGGCGTACGGGCGTGGCGGCCGCCGCACCGCGCGTGACGGCGACCCGGCTCGCGGACGGGCCCGTGGTCCTGGAGCAGGCGCACCGGGTGAACCGGCGCGGCCAGGTCCTCGGCGCGTGGCGGTTCGGCGACTACAACCGGCGCGTCGCGCTGTGGGACCGCGGCCGGATCACCGTCCTGCCGCCGCTGACACCGGGCGGCACCCCGCTGTCCGGCGACCTGAACGACCGCGGCCAGGTCCTGGGCGTCGAGTTCTTCCCCGGCGACCCGCGCGCGGTGGCCCCGGCCGTCCTCTGGGAGCGCGGCGTGCCGCGCGCGGTGGACCTCGGCGCCCCCGGCCGCGAGCGGTTCGCCCAGCCCGGCGAGCTGAACGACCACGGCCACTTCCTCCTGCGCACCGACGAACACCTCTACCTGTACCGCGACGGCCGGCCCACCCTGATCGACGTGCCCATGCCCTCCGTGCTCGGCGCCGGGCACACCTACGGGCTCAACAACCGCGGCCAGGTCGTCGGCGTCGCCCTCGGCGGCGTCGGCGGATTCGTCTGGCAGGACGGGACCACCACCCCGCTGGGCGGCGGGGCCGAGCCGCGCGCGATCAACGAGCGCGGCCAGGTCGCGGCCGACGCCGCCCGCGACGGCCACCCGCGCGCCGTCCGCTGGGACGCCGGGACCCTGACCGACCTGGGCACTCTCGGCGGCACCTCCAGCCAGGTCTCCTACCTGGGCCGCCCGCTCAACGACCAGGGAGACGTGGTCGGCGCCAGCTACCTGCCCGGCGACCGGGTGCGCCGCCCGGTCCTGTGGGCCGACGGCCGGACGACCGACCTGGGCGGCTTCGGCGGCGACGAGGGCTGGGCCGTGGCCGTCAACAACCGGCGCGAGGTGATCGGCTTCGGCCTGGACGAGGACGGCGTGCAGCGAGGGTTCCTCTGGCGCGCCGGACGCCTCGTCGAGATCCCGCCCCCGGACGGCTACACCGGGTGCAGCCTGCACCTCATCGCCGACGACGGCGCGATCTACGGCTCCGCCCGCACCGCCGACGGCAGCCACGACGAGGCGTTCCGCTGGACCGTCAGCTGACGGCCGGCCCGTCCGCCGACGGCACCGGTCGCGCCGCCCGCACGGGCGGCGCGACCCGTACCGGACCCCGTCACCCCGACGGCGCAGGGGCGAGCGCGCACGGGATCTCCAGCGTCGCCATGGTCGGCCCGCCCGGCGGGCTGCTGACCGCCAGCACCCCGTCGAACGCCGCGAGCCGCCGCCGCAGGCCGCTCAGGCCCGAGCCCGCCGCGTCGGCGCCGCCGCGGCCGTCGTCGGTCACCGAGATCCGCAAGGATCCGTCCGCGTACCGCATGTCCACCCGTATCCGGTGGGCCCGCGCGTGCTTGACCGCGTTGGTCAGCAGCTCGCTGACCGCGAAGTAGGCCGCCGACTCCACGGGCTCCGGGGCCCGGCCCGGCAGGTCGGCGTCCACCTCCGAGCGCAGCGGCAGGCGCAGCGCCAGGGCCCGCACGGCGTCGGCCAGGCCCCGCTCGGCCAGCACCGGCGGGTGGATGCCGCGCACCAGGTCGCGCAGCTCGGCCAGGGCCTCGGCGGAGTCGGCGCGGGCGGCGGCCAGCAGCTTCCTGGCCTGGGCCGGATCCTTGTCGATCAGCGCCTCGACCGTGCCCAGGCTCATGCCCACGGCGACCAGCCGCGCCTGCGCGCCGTCGTGCAGGTCCCGCTCGATGCGGCGCAGCTCGGCGGCCGAGGCGTCCACCGCGTCGTACCGGGTCTCGGCGAGGTGCCGCACGCGCGCGGTCAGCGCCGCCCGCCGGGTCGGCGCGAGAAAGGCCCGGGCCAGCAGGAAGTGCGCGCGCAGCAGCACGGGCGCGGCCAGCAGGCCGACCGGGACCAGCACCGCGCCGACCAGGGCGGCGAGCAGGGCCGTGCCCTGGCCGGTGACGCGGACGAAGGTGTACCAGTAGGGGCCGCCCGCGTGGACGACCGGCCGCCAGGTGCCCGCGCCCAGCACCAGCCCCTCCACGCCGGTAGACACCAGGCCGAACCCGAGCACGGCGGTGACCGCCCCGCCCGTCATGTCGGCCGCCAGCCACGCCACGTCCCGCCAGGTCGCCGGGTCCCGCAGCAGCCACCCGCACCGCTCGGCCTGCCCGACGACCCCGCCGCGCAGGCCGGGCGGCTCCGGGCGGTACGGGCCGGGGATCGCCAGCCCGGACCACCGGTCGGCCAGGCGGCGGCGCAGGTCGGCGTGCGCGCGTACGGCCCGCAGCACCAGCGGGGTGGTCAGGACGCCGACGCCCAGCGGGATGAAGCACAGCGACAGCACCGTCAGGACGAACAGCGTGACGGACCCGGCGAGCGAGGCGAGCGCGAGCGCCAGCGCCCGGGCGACGGCCACCGGCGCGTTCCGCATCCTCATCCCCATCCCACTCTCCGGTGATCTCTGGTCGGCGTCAGGGCCCGGCCCGGGCGCGGCGCGCGGGACCCGGCCACCAGTGTCCGCGGCCCGCCGTGCGCCGTCACGGGGGCCCGCCCGCGTACCGCTGGTGTACCTGNGCGGCCCGCCGTGCGCCGTCACGGGGGCCCGCCCGCGTACCGCTGGTGTACCTGGCACCACCCCCGGGCCTCGCCGGGCGGCGCGTCCGCCCGGTGCACGCCGAGCTGCGCGGGGACGGCCGCCACCGGCGACGGCGCCGCCCCGCCCGGGAAGCCGCGAAGGGCCGAGCCGCCGCTCACACGCCCCCGGCTCGGACGTCAGCGCTCGGACGTCAGCGCTCGCGCGCGCCCGCCGCCGCGTGGCGTCAGGCCGCGACGGCCGCCTCCCGCTCGGCGTGCCGGGCGGCGACCCGCAGCATCTCCAGCCGCAGCAGCCCGCCGCTCGCCCTGATCAGCAGCCAGTACACCCCGAAGGCGCGCCGCGCCGCCGCGTCCGTGCAGCGCACGCGCGTCTCGGCGATCAGGACGCTGCCACCGGCCTCCGGCACCGCCCGCACGCTCACGGCGGCCTTCGCCCAGCCCGGCTCGGTGAAGTCGCGGAACGCCTCCGGGCCGCCGCCGCGCAGCTCGGCGTGCACCGGGCGGACGTGCCAGAACCTGGCCACGCCGCCGCGTATCTCCTCGTGCGGCGACGCGGCGAGCAGAGGCATCGGGAACCCCTCCCGCACCGGGGCCGACCGCCGCGCCCGGCCGAACCCGCGCAGCTGCGTCAGCACGTGTGCGGTCGGCAGGTCCTCGATGGTCAGAGCCTGGAAGGCCCGCCACGCGGCGTCCGGACCGGCGGCCACGCGCCGGGTGTAGTAGGAGCGGAAGTCGTAGACGGGCAGCAGGTGGTTGAGGTCCACGGCCTCACCCTAGACCCGGGCACTGACAGCCGGGCCGGGCGCCCGCCCCGCGCGAGGCGAAGACGGCGGGCGCCCGGCCCGTACGACGTCGAGGCCCGCCGACGTCAGGCCGACGGCACGTACTTGTACCCGACCCGGCGCACCGTCACGATCGAGTGCCGGTGGTCGGCGCCCAGCTTGCGGCGCAGCCGGGCGACGTGCACGTCGACGGTGCGGCCGTCGCCCACGTGCCCGTACCCCCAGACCGTGGTCACCAGCTGGTCGCGGGTGTGCACCCGGTGCGGGTGGGCGACGAGGTGGGCCAGCAGCTCGAACTCCAGGTACGTCAGGTCCAGCAGGCGGCCGTCGACGTACGCGGTGCGCTGCTCGGGGTCGATCCGCACCAGCTCGTCGCCCGTGGTGACGGGGGTGACGGGACCGGGTACGGGCACGGCCGGGGCGCCGGGGCCCGCGGCCACCGACTGGTCGGCGGGGACGAGCACCAGGTAGCCGACCATCGGCGGCTGCCCGGGCAGGGCGGGCAGGGCGTGCTGCGGCGCGGGCAGCCAGGTGGCCCCGGCGTGCAGCAACTCGGCGACGGGCGGCACTTCGTCGGGCGCGACCGCGCGCAGCCGCTGGCGGCCGGGGTGGCGTGCGGCGGCGGGGGCGGCGGCGGACGCCGCGGGGGAGACGGCCGGGGCGGCGGAAGCGGTGGAGGCGGAGACGGACAGGCTACGGACGTTCGTCATGGAACTCGGCTCTTTCGCGCGGAAGATCGTCGGGTGGACGTCGTGCGCGCGGGCAGGGCTGCCGGAAGGATGACCGGTGCCGGGCCGCTGAACGGTGTGGCGTCAGCGGCCCAGGAAGCGGGCCCGCGCATCGGATGCGCGGCAACACCCACGGTCGAAGTGGTGCGCCTGCCGGGATGGCCAGAACGGCTCAAGGTCGAGGGGACCCTGACCCGTCGCGGTGTCGTGAAAGCTGGCCATGGCCCTATTGAAGCAGACGACCGGTGTGTTTGCGCGACCCTTCCGACGTGTGGACTCCGACACCCGGCGCACGGCCCGCGGCGCGCGCCCTCCGAGGTCGCGGGTCCCGGCCGGACCGCGCGCACGCCGCGGCGGAACCGCCCGCGCGGGCCCCGCCGTACGCCGCGCGGCCCCGGTCGTGACGACACGCGCGTACGCGCTCCCGGGAAGGCCTCGCGGACCCGCGGCCCGGACTCCCGGAACACCCGCCGACCGGCGTTCTTCCGGGCGCAACGTCCGCACCGCACGCCGCCGCTAAGGTGCCGGGCAGCGACGACGCGAAGTCCCCGTCCGGAGGCCCGACATGACCCGCACCACCCCGCCGCGCCCCGTGGACGTGGAGGTACTCTTCCCCGAAGTCGCCCCGTACCGGCGGGAGGTGACCCGGCTGCACCCGCGCCAGGGCGAGCCCGGCGTCCGCGACAGCTCGGTGGGCGGCCCGCTGCTGTGGCCCGCCGGCGACCCGTGGCCGTACTGCGACGACTCCCACCCGGCGATCGGCTTCGCCGCGCCGCCGCCCGGCAAGGTGCCGCTGGTGCCGGTGGCTCAGCTGTACGCGGCCGACGTGCCCGCCCTGCCCTGGCCGCCGGGCGCGGACCTGCTCCAGCTGCTGTGGTGCCCGTACGAGCACGAGCCCCACCTCTCGCCCCGGCCTGAACTGCGCTGGCGGGCCTCCGCGCCGATACGCGCCGCCCTCGACGCGTTCGACGCGTTCGAGGGCCGCGGCGGCCCCGGCGGACCGCACCCGCTGCTCACCGACCCGCCGTACCCGGCGGGCGCCCCGGACGACCACCTGCCCGCGCCGTGCGAGCTGCACCCGGAGCAGGTCGTGGAGTACCCCCGGTGGGACCTGCCGGAGGAGCTGGACGGCGTGCTCAGGCAGCGGTTCGACCTGCTGGAGGAGGAGACCGGCTGGTCCTACTGGTACCAGCTGTCCGTGGCCCCCGGCATCAAGGCGGGCGGCTACCCGAACTGGACGCAGGACCCCGACTGGCCCGACTGCGAGGGCTGCGGACGCCGCATGGACCACCTGCTGACGGTCGACAGCGCCGAGTTCGACGCCGAGTCCGCGGGCACCTGGCTGCCGGTGGAGGACTGGCCGCCCACCGGGCGGATCACCGACGTCCCGTACGAGCGGCGGCGCGCGATCCAGAGCGCGCACGACCTGATGATCGGCGACCTGGGCGGGGTGTACGTCTTCGTCTGCCCGCGCTGCCCGCAGTGGCCGTACGCCTACCGCGCGGACTGCTCCTGACCCCCTTTCGCTACCGCCGGTCCCGGGCGGGTGGCAGCGCGTCACACCCTTAGAAGATCATCAGAAATTATGGGACATCTCCTTATAAAATTGGGCAGGGAGCGCACAATGGTGGTGCGGCGCCGTGCCGCACCGCGCGGACGACTTGCAGGGATCGACAGATCATTAAGGAGGCGAGTCAGATGTCCGACGTCTCACACCGCAGAAGTGACCTCACCACGCACCCCGACGCGGCCGAACTCCGTCAGCGGTACGACCGCGTACTGGGCCAGCGGGACGTGATGCTCCTGGACGGACCGGTGCTCCTCACCGGCCTGTACCTGGCGATCTCCCCATGGGTGGTGCACTTCTCCGGCGCCCGCTTCGACCTCACCCTGAACAACCTCGTCCTCGGACTGGCCATCGCCGCGCTGGGTATCGGCCTGACCATCGCACCGAGCAGGATGTACGGGCTGAGCGGGGCCATGGCCGCGATCGGCGTGTGGCTGATCATCTCGCCCTGGGTGGTCACGCGGCACCCGGACAACGGGATGATCTGGAACAACGTCATCACGGGCGCCGTCACGTGCCTGCTCGGCCTGATCGCGCTGGGGGTGGTCATGCGCATGAACCGGAAGCGGGAGGCGTGAGCGAGGCGAACGCCAGACGACACCGCGCCGGGACCGGCCGCGGCTCCCGACGACGCCATCGGACACGGACCGGGAAAGCGACGGCCGCGTGATCCCCGGATGACTCGGGGATCACGCGGCCGTCCTGCTGCCGCCGGGTCTCGCTGCCGGTTCCTCAGCCGGCTGAGGAACCGGCAGGGGACATGACGTCGTCGGCACGGCCCAGCAGCATGCGGTGCATTCCGGACGCGGCCGACAGCAGGGCCTCGCGCCAGCGCTGCACGGGGTGCGGCGCCCGGGCGGACAGGCCCATGGCCGCGACCGCGACGCCGTTCGCACCGAGCACCGGCGCGGCGATGGACATCGCCCCCCGGTCCCCGGCGTCGGGGAGCACCACGCAGCCCAGCCGGCGCGCCGTGCGCAGGATCTCGTGCAGCCCCCTGGCGTCCGCGCGGCCCGCGGGGCGCGGCTGCGGGTGCTCGCGGTAGGCCAGCAGGGCGAGCCCCGCGGCCGACTGGTCCATGGGCTGCCGCACGGGGTGGCGCGAGGTCACGTCGCCCCGCGGCGGGTACGCGCCCCCGAACCGCTCGATGTACACGACGTCGCACTCGTCGGCGACCGCCACGAAGACCTGCGCCCTGGTCGCCTCGTGCAGGGCCTGGAGGTAGGGGAGGGCGACCTCCCGTAACCGGGTACGGGCGGCGGTCAGGCTGCCCAGCTCCCACAGGCGCAGCCCGATGCGGTACCGCCCGTCGGCCCCGCGCTCGACGGCCCCCCACTTCTCCAGTTCGGACAGCAATCGGTGCACGGTGGCGGTGGGAATTCCGGCCCGCCGGGCGATCTCCGTCAGGGACAGGCTCTGGTGCCGCACGTCGAAGGTTCCGAGGACCGCCAGAACTCGACTCGTGACCGACACCCCGACCTGCTGTGTATTACCCGCCATCCCCCTGGCCTCCCTCTCGCGAGTGTGTGGCCGCCCAGGGGCGGGCGTGTTTCACAACAGCCGCGATCCCCCGGCGAAGCTGGTAAGTGCGCGGGGAGGTCAGCCCCGCTGCCGGTGAACATACGGTTCACCGACGCCAGGTGGCCACAGCCGCTGAACGGAAGCTTTACGGCGCGGCGTTGCACCTGCCAATCGTTCGGAACATACCTGCAAGCGGCAGTTTCCGCCTGAACAACTGGCGGGTGTGCTCCGGAACCCAACAGACCGACCGCGCGAAACGAACCTCCTCCCGCCGTCCCGAACCTCGCCGGGACCCGTAATGGTCAGGCACGCCAGGCCTTTCGCGCGAGTGCGCGGCCCACTCAGTGGAACAGCGCGTCCCCGCTTTCCGGTGAGCGGAAAGCGCGCCGCGAACGGCCTCGTACCGCTGCCGATGATGACCGCGTCGGGTCCGAACCATAGGTGGAGGTGTTGCTGTGGCGACGGATGTGGTGCGGGCGGCGCGGCTGCTGCTCGACGCGGAGGACTCCGCGACCGCGCTGACCCCGCTGACCGCCGAATGGCCGGACCTGCGCGTGGAGGACGCCTACCGGGTGCAGGACGCCGCGCTCCGCCTGCGGCTGGCCCGGGGCGAGCGGCTGGTGGGCGTGAAGCTGGGGCTGACCTCTCGGGCCAAGCAGCAGCGGATGGGAGTGTCGGAACCGCTGCTGGCATGGCTCACCGACCGGATGGTGCGGTCGGCCGGCTCGGCCGTCCCCGTGGGCGGGCTGATCCATCCGCGGATCGAGCCGGAGATCGCCTTCGAGATGGCCGCACCCGTGGACGCCACCGCGGACCAGGCGCGGGCCCGGCAGGCGATCGGACGGGTCCGGGCCGGGCTGGAGGTCATCGACAGCCGTTTCGTCGACTACCGGTTCACCCTGCCCGACGTGGTCGCCGACAACGGGTCCAGCGCCGTGTACGCCCTCGGCGACACGAGCCGGCCGGCCGACGGCGACCTGCGGGAGGAGGGCTGCCGCATCGAGGTCGACGGCGGCACGGCGGGAAAGGGAGCCGGGGCCGACGTGCTCGGCGACCCGGTGCACGCGCTGCTGTTCGCGGCACGGCTGCTCGCGCGCCGGGGCCTGCGGATCGAGGCCGGGTGGACGGTGCTGACGGGCGGGGTGACCGACGCGGCGCCCTTCACCGCGGGGTCGACGGCCACGGCGGTCTTCTCCTCCCTCGGATCGGTTTCGCTCACTGCTGCGGAGGGACGGTCGTGACCAACGAGAGCACAGAGTTCTACGGGCACCTGATCGACGGCAAGGAGACCGAGGCCCAGGACGGCCGCCGGTTTCCGTCGGTGGACCCGTGGCGCCGCACCGCCTGGGCGGAGGCGGCGGAGGGCGGGCGCGAGGACGCCGACCGGGCCGTGGCCGCGGCCCGGCAGGCGTTCGACACCGGAGAGTGGCCGCGCATGGGCCACACCGCCCGGGGACGCATCCTGCACCGGCTGGCCGACCTGGTCGAGCGGAACGCCGGGGAGCTGGCCGCCGCCGACAGCCGGGACATGGGACGGCCCGTCGCGCAGGCGCGGGCCAAGGACGTGCCGCGGGCCGCCGCCAACTTCCGGTTCTTCGCCGACCACGCGCGGCTCACGGCGGCGGAGCAGCTGCCGGCCGACAACGGCACGCACGTCTACACCCGGTACGAGCCGGCGGGCGTGGTGGCGGCGATCGCACCGTGGAACCTGCCGCTGATGCTGGAGAGCTGGAAGGTGGCGCCGGCGCTCGCGCACGGCAACACCGTGGTGCTCAAGCCGGCCGAGCAGAGCCCGGCCTCCGCGACCGTACTGGCCCGGCTGGCCCTGGAGGCGGGCGTGCCGCCGGGCGTGTTCAACGTCCTGCACGGACACGGCCCGGCGGCGGCCGGCGAGTTCCTGGTGTCGCACCCGGGCGTCGACCGGATCACCTTCACCGGCGAGTCCGCCACGGGCCGGGCCATCGCCCGGGCGGCCGCGGACCACCTGACGCCGCTGAGCCTGGAACTCGGCGGCAAGGCGGCGAACCTGGTCTTCGCCGACTGCGACCTGGACCGGGCGGTGTCCTGGTCGGTGGCGGCCGCCTACACCAACGCCGGACAGGTGTGCCTGGCGGGCAGCCGGATCTACGTGGAGCGCGCGGTCTACGACGCCTTTCTGGAGCGGTTCACCGCCGCGGCGGACGCGCTGCGCTTCGGAGACCCCGCCGAGGCCGGCACCGACATCGGTCCCCTCGCGTCGGCGGAGCACCACGCGAAGGTGCGCGGATTCCTGGACCGCCTGGACGGCGGCCCGCAGGGACGGCTCCTGACCGGCGGCCTGGACCCGCGGGACCCGAGGGTGGTCAGGCCCGCGGTGGTGGTGGACGCCGCCGCCGAGGCCGCCGTGCTCCAGCAGGAGATCTTCGGGCCGGTGGCCGTGGTGACGCCCTTCGACACGGAGCAGCAGGCCGTGGCCCAGGCGAACGCGACTCCGTACGGGCTCAACGCCATGGTGTTCACCGAGGACCTGCGGCGGGCCCACCGGACGGCGGCCGCGCTGCGCGGCGGCACCGTGTGGGTGAACTGCTACTTCGTACGGGACCTGCGCGCCCCCTTCGGAGGAGTCGGGGCGTCGGGCATCGGACGCGAAGGAGGCGTCCACAGCCGGGAGTTCTTCACCGAGCCGAAGGCCGTGGTGATGGACATCGCGGGGACCCTCGGCCCGGAGGCGACGGGGGCGGCCCGGTGAGCGCACCGCGCGCGGCCGGGGCCGCCGGGGCCGCCGGGCGGCGGCCGCAGGAGAACTACCTGCTGCAACGAGCCGTCTTCGACCGGATACGGCAGGGGGCGGGGGCGGCCGTCCCGCCGGACCTGCCGGAGTCCGACGCCGCGCTGCTGCGCGCGGGGGACCTGCGGGGACTGGCCGAGCGGGACGTGCACCCGGTGCTGATCAACGCGTTCGCGCGCGCGCTGGGCATCACCCGCGACGACTACCGCAGGCTGCTGACCGCGGACGGCCGCGGCACCTCCCGGAAGGCGGCGGCCCGATGGCACGCGTCGTAGCGGCGTTCGCCGCGTCCCACGCGCCGATGATGCTGGCGGCCACCGACTCCGCGCCGCGCGAGCAGGCCGAGCGGTTCACCGGGGCGCTCACCCGCGCGGCCCGGCGCGTGCGCGAGGCGGGGGCGCAGGCCGTGGTGATGCTCTCCAACGAGCACTTCACCAACTTCTTCCTGGAGAACTTCCCCCAGGCGTGCATCGGCCTGGCCGAGCGGCACACCGGGCCCGCCGAGCCGTGGCTGCCCATCCCCCGGGGCACGGTGCCCGGGCACGCCCCGCTGGCCCGCGCGCTGGCCGACGGGCTGCTCGGCCAGCGGTGGATGCCGTCCTTCTCGCAGCGCCTCGACCTCGACCACGGCGTCATGACGATTTACCACGCCCTCGCGCCGGACGGCGACCTGCCGCTCGTGCCGATCCTGCAGAACTGCGCGGTCGCGCCGATGCTGCCCCTGCCCGCCTGGTATGACTTCGGCCGCGCGCTGGCCCGCGCCATCGACGCCTGCCCGGATGTCGACCGGGTGGCCGTGGTGGCCGCCGGAGGTCTTTCGCACTCCATCGGCGACGAACACACCGGGGACGTCGACGACACGTTCGACCGCTGGTTCCTCCAGCGGCTGGCACGCGGCGCCCTGGACGACGTGCTGGACCTGCCCGACGAGGAACTGGAGCAGGCGGGCAACGGCGCCCACGAGATCCGCAGCTGGCTCGCGCTGGCGGGGGCCGTGGACGGCCCGGTCACGGTGACGGCGTACGAGCCGATCCGCGCCTGGCTGACGGGGATGGCGGTCGCCGAGTGGGACCTGGCGGCACCGGAGGCCGTGCGATGAGCGGCGCCTACGACGTCCACACCCACGCCATGCCCCTGCCCGTCCTGCGCTACCTGGCCGACCGCGAGCTGGCCGACCTGTCCGAGCTGGCCTCCGGCGTGGTGCGCCTGGACCACCGGGTCTCCGGGCTGGGCCGGGACGACGTGCCCATCCCCTGCCCGCCCGAGCAGTACGACGCGGGCGCGCGGCTGGCCCGCATGGACCAGGAGGGAGTGCACCGGCAGGCGGTCTCGCTGCCGCCGTTCCTGACCTGCTCGACCGCCCGGCACGAGGTGTTCGTACGGGAGATCGTCGCCGTCGGCAACGACGCGCTGGCCGACTTCTGCGCGTCCGCCCCGCGGCGGCTGACGCCCCTGGGCACGGTGCCGGTCGGGTCCCGGGCCGCGGCCGCCGAGGCGGAGCGCTGCCTGCGGGAGCTGGGCATGCCGGGGCTGGCGTGCGGCACCCGGGGCCTGGGCCGGGAGTGCGACGACCCGGTCAACGACCGGCTGTGGGAACTGCTGGGCCAGACCCGGGCCTTCACCCTCCTGCACCCGTCCACCGCGCCGGGGCTCGACCGGCTGGACCGCTACTGGCTGCCGCAGCTGGTGGGCTTCCCGATGGAGACGGCGCTGGCCGTCTCCCGCCTGCTGCTCGGCGGCACCCTGGAACGCCACGAGCCCGTGCTGTGCCTGGCGCACGGCGGGGGCTGCCTGCCCGCGCTGCGCGGCCGGCTGGACCTGGGCTGGCGGACCAAGCCCGCGGCGCGCGTGACCCGGCGGCCGCCGAGCCGGGGCCTGGACGCCCTGTACTACGACACGGCGGTGTTCTCCGCGTCCCAACTGGCCGCCCTGGTCGCCGACGTGGGGCCCCGGCACGTGCTGCTGGGCACCGACACGCCGTTCGACCTCAGCGACCGGACCCCCCTGCGCACGGTCGACGAGCTGGGCCTCGGCGCCGAGGAGTCCGCCCTGATCCTGCACCGCAACGCGACCCGGCTGCTGCACCCGCCGCCGGACGCGCCGCCGGGCCACGGCGGCCGGCGGTCCGTACCCACCCCCGCGGCAGCGACGCTGCCCGCACCACGAGGAGCCATACGATGACCACGTCTCCCACCGGCCGCCCCGCCTTCGACCTGATCCGCGGCCACGTGCTGGCCTCGACCTTCGCCGCGCTCGACATGACCGGCTCCCTCACCCGGCTCGCCGACGAGGGCCTGACCGCGGCGGAGGCCGGCGCCAACCGGTTCCTGTCCGAGGGACTCTTCCGCTACCTGTCCCAGCGCGGCGTGCTGCGCGCCGAGGGCGACCGCTACCACCTGACGGAGCTGGGCCGCAGCCTGTACGAGGACCGGGGCTACCTGGTGTGGCTGGCCGGCGGCTACAGCGAGCCGCTGCGCCGCTTCGGCGACATGCTGACCGGTACGGCCGCCTACCGCCGGGAGGTGCTGCGGGACGGCAAGTGGGTGGCGGTGGGCTCGGCCCTGCTGGGCAAGCAGGACGTGCAGCCCGAGGTGGTCAAGCTGCTCAGCGGGCTGGAGTTCGACCGGGTCGCCGACATCGGCTGCGGGAACGCGCACTTCCTGATCACGCTGCACGACCAGCTCGGCTGCCGGGGCCTGGGCGTGGACATCAGCCCCGAGGCGGTGGCCGAGGCCCGGCGCGAGGTCGAGGCGGCGGGCAAGAGCGGCGTCATCGACGTCGTCGAGGCCGACGGCAGCGACATCGCGTCGATCCAGGGCCTGGAGGACGTCCAGCTGGCGATCACCTTCTTCTTCCTGCACGAGGTGTACGAGAAGGGCTTCGACGCGCTGGTGGCCTACCTGCGGGCGCTGACCGAGCGCCTGCCCGCCGGGGCCCACGTGCTGACCGCCGAGGTCACGGCCGCGCCCAGCTCGACGGCGACCGACGACGTCTTCGGCCCGGAGTTCGCCCTGGTGCACGCGGTGATGGGCCAGCACCTGCTGGACGCGGACGGCTGGAGCCGCGCGTTCACCGAAGCGGGCCTGACCGTGAAGGCCCTGGTCCGCCCGGCCATGCCCGACGGCCTGCTGGTTCTCGCGCAGAAGGCCGTCTGACCGGTGACGGCCACCTCCCGGACGGGGCCCGTGCAGGTCGGTTCCGTCCTCAGCGCGATGACGCTGCGCTCGGCCGAGATCGAGGAGCGGGTGCGGGCGGCGGCCGCCGCCGGGTTCCACGGAATCGGCCTGCGGGTGGACGACTACGTGCGGGCCCGCGCCCGGGGCTGGTCCGACGAGGCCATGCGGGAGCTGCTGGCACACCACCGGTTACGGGTCCACGAGGTCGAACTGCTGCGTTCCTGGGGCCGGCCGGGCAGCGCGGCGGCGCGGGAGGAGGAGGACCTGGTCTTCCACATGGCCGCGGTGTTCGGTGCCCGCAGCGTCAACGCCGGCCTGCCCGACGGCGAGGCCGGCGCGGACCTGGCTCCCGAGTACGCGCGCCTGTGCCGCAGGGCCGAGGCGGCGGGGCTGGTCGTTCCGCTGGAGTTCATGCCGTACGGGGCGATCCCCTCGCTGCGCCGGGCGCTCGACATCGTCGAGCGCGCCGGCCGGCCGGGCGGGGGCCTGCTGATCGACACCTGGCACTGCCACCGGACGGGCCTGAGCGCCGAGCACATCGCGGCGCTGGACCCTGACGCGGTGCTCTCGGTGCAGATCTGCGACACCCGCCCCGACCCCCACCCGGATCCCCGGCACGAGGCCCGGCATCTGCGGCTGCTGCCGGGCGAGGGGACCGCCGACATACACGGCATCCTGCGGGCGCTGCTGCCCTCGCAGCGGGTGGCGTCGGTCGCCGTGGAGGTCATGTCGGACGAACTGGACGCCATGGACTGCGCGGCGGTGGCGCAGCAGGCGCGCACCGCCCTGGACAAGGCGCTGGCCGGGGGCGGGTGGGCGGTGTAGCACCGCCCCGCGGCACGGCTGCCGGATCCGCTCGCGTCAGGGCTGGTCCAGCTTGCCCGAACGGGTCCTGCGGCCCTCGCCCGGGTGCTGCCCCTGGTCGGCCTTGCGGCTGTCCAGGGGCAGCAGTATCCGGGCTTCCAACCGCTCGTAGACGATCGACGTACGGACGTCGGCGACTTCCCGGCGCTCCGTCAGCTCGTCGATGATGAAGTCGTACAGATAGTCGGTGTCGGGCACCGCCATGTGGATGAGGAAGTCGTCGCCGCCCGTGGTGACGAAGATGCCCACCACCTCCGGGCGCGTCCGCGCCCACTCGCGGAATCCTTCCAGGACCTTGCGGGACGGCGGGCGGATGCGCACGGCGATCAGTGCCTCGACGGGGCGGCCTATGGCCTCCAGGTCGATCTCGGCGGTGAAGCCCTTGAGCACTCCCCGGCGCCTGAGGGAGCGCAGGCGCTCCAGGGTGGTGGACGGCGCCACGCCGGCGGTGGCGGCCAGCTCGCGGTTGGTCTGGCGGCCGTCTCGCTGGATCTCGCGCAGGAGTAGACAGTCGAGATTATCCAGTTCCATGCAGATCTCCCTCAGCCTGGTCAGGGCGGTGCCTCAGATCAGGATGCCCTCTCCAGGCTTCAGGGTTCCACCTGCTGATTTCCAGCGTCAGCTTTTCAGGACTGGCCGGATAGACCTCACCGCCGTTCGCCGGAATGGGCCGGATCGGGTATGCGCACCTCGGAAATGTCCGGCGGATTGTTCTGAATAGCCGTCTGCGGCGGATACGTCCGCGGCCGCACGCGCCGCAGCACGCCGGACGGCACGCTCACCGATACCAGCCCGACGAGCAGCAGGGTCATCCCTGTTTCAGCCAGTGCGGACAGGTGTTCGTCCAGTATGAGCAGGCCGAGGACGGCGGCGACCAGCGGTTCGGCCAGGCTGAGAGTGCCGGCCGTACCAGCGGTAACCCATCGCAGGCCGCTCACGAAGAGCATGTAGGCGACAGCGGTGGCGGCGACGCCCAGCCAGACCAGGAGCAGCGGGCCGTCGCCGGTCGCGAGTCCGGAGCCGTCCCGCGTGACGGCGGGCAGCAGCACGACTCCGCCGGCCAGCAGGGTCGCGGCGACGGCCGCCGGCATGTTCGCGCCGTGGTCCGAGAGCTTCTTCGCGGCCACGGTGTACAGGCCGTAGCAGATGCCGGAGACGATGCCGAGGAGCACACCGGACACGGCCACCTGGGAGCTGCCCGGGCCGAGCAGCAGGGCGCAGCCGACGACCGCCGCGGCGGTGCCGACCGTCCAGGCCGCGGTGAGCCGTTCGCCGGTGACCACCCGGGAGCACAGCCCGGTGGCGACGGGCGCGACCCCGAGGGCGATGGCGGTGGCCAGGGCGGCGCCGGTCCTGCTCACCGCGAGCATGAACCCGGCCTGGTAGACGGCGGTCGCCAGGGCGGCGACGCCGATCCACGGCCACACGGGCCGGGTCAGCAGCAGGCGGAGCCCGGCGCTCCGGCCGGGCCCGAACAGGGCGGCCAGGGCCAGCACGAGACCGCCGATGAGGAGCCGCAAGGCCCCGAGAGACACCGGGTCGGCGCCGGTGTCGGCCCAGACCTGGGCGGGGCCCACGGTTCCCCACAGGCAGGCGGCCGCCAGGACGGGCAGAGTCCCCCGGTAAAGATAGGAGCGGGTATGGAGTTCGGTCATGGCCTCAGAAGCTAGGTCGGTGTTGCGTGGATGTCGACGGACGCCGAATTTCGTTTCGCTGATCTCGGCTTGGACCGACACTCCGCGAACTGCGGGGTGCCGGTCAGGGTGTAGTGGGCAACGAAATACGGCGTACGGCGCCCACCGGCCGGGCGGAGGGGCGGCGGCTCACAGGGTGCGCGGCATCCAGGCCGGCCGGCGCCGCTCGTACGCCCCGACCTCCGCCTCCAGCAGGAGCGTGGCGGCGATCTCGTCGAGCCCGTTGAGCAGCCGGTACCTGCTGTGCTCGTCCAGGGTGAAGCCGACCCGGGCCCCGGCCGCGCCGACCTGGCACTGTTCGAGGTCGACGGTGAAGACGGTCGCCGGATCCGTCTCCGCGACGGCCCAGAACCGCTCGATCTCCGCCTGGGAGAGGCGGACCGGGAGCAGCCCGTTGCCGATCGCGTTGCCCCAGAAGATGTCGCTGAACGACGGCGCCAGGACAGCCCGGAACCCGTGGTCCATCAGGGCCCACACGGCGTGCTCCCGGGAGGAGCCGATACCGAAGCCCGCGCCCGCGACCAGCACGCTCCCGCGCGCGTACTCGGGCCGCGCGAGGAGGTAGCCGGGGTCGTCCCGCCACTCGGCGAAGAGCGCGTCCGCGTACCCGGTCCGTCCGACGCGCTTGCAGTACTCGCCCGGGATGATCTGGTCGGTGTCGACGTCGGTGCGGCGCAGCGGCACCGCCGTCCCCTGGTGCACGGTGAACTTCCGCATGTCTTCCGCTCCTCGTCGGCGGTCGGCGCGACCTCCGCGCCGTTTGGGGCACAAACGTAGAAGCCGGGCAGCGGCCCGGACGGAAGCTCTTGCACTGAGTGGAAACGCCCCGCCGAAGCCGCCGTCCGGCGTGCTCGAATGCGGTGGCCAGCAGGGCACGTCCCGCGTCCCCTTCCCCCCACCAGCGTGGAGCACGTACATGCCGCTGATCGAGGTCACCGTCGCCGAGGGGCGCTCCGAGGCGCGGCTGCGCGCGCTGATGGCCGCCGTCCACGACGCGGTGCGCGAGTCCCTGGGAGTGGCGGACGAGCAGATCCGGGTCCTGGTCCGCCAGGTCCCCGCGCACCTGTGGTCGGCGGGCGGCACCACGCTCGCCGAGCGTGCCGCGCTGAGCCGCAACCCGGAGGAACGCCCCGTATGACCAGCCGACCAGAAGGCGAGGTGCCCGGCATGAGGAGTGTCGCGATCCAGCAGCCGAGCGGTATGCCCGTGTCCCGCTACCGGGCCTACCCGCCGATCGACCTTCCGGACCGCACCTGGCCGCACACCGTCATCACCAGGGCCCCTCAGTGGTGCTCGGTCGACCTGCGCGACGGCAACCAGGCACTGGCCGACCCCATGGACCCGGAGCGCAAGCTGCGGATGTTCCGCCTCCTGGTGTCCCTGGGATACAAGGAGATCGAGATCGGCTACCCCACCGCGAGCCAGGCGGACTTCGACTTCGCCCGCACACTCGTCGAAGAGGACCTGATCCCCGACGACGTCGTCGTCCAGGTGGTCACCCCCTCGCGGGAGGACTTCATCGAACGCACCTTCCAGGCCGTGGACGGGGCCCGGCACGCCGTCATCAACCTCTACAACTCGACCTCGGCGCTCCAGCGCAGGGTCGTGTTCCAGCTCGACCGGGCCGGGGTGCGGGAACTGGCGGTGGCCGGCGCCCAGCAGTGCGTGAAGCTCGCCGACGCGACGCCGTCGACCGACTTCACCTTCCAGTACTCGGTGGAGTCGTACACCGGCACCGAACTGGACTTCGCCCTGGAGATCTGCAATTCCGTCAACGAGGTGTGGCAGCCGACGCCGGACCGTCCGACGATCATGAACCTGCCCGCCACGGTGGAGACGTCCACGCCCAACGTGTACGCGGACTCCATCGAGTGGATGCACCGCAACCTCGACAACCGCGACGCCGTGGTGCTGTCGCTGCACCCGCACAACGACCGCGGTACGGGCATCGCGGCGGCCGAGCTGGGCTACATGGCGGGAGCCGACCGGATCGAGGGCTGCCTGTTCGGCAACGGCGAGCGGACCGGAAACGTCTGCCTGGTGACCCTCGCGCTGAACCTGCTCACCCAGGGCGTCGACCCGATGGTCGACCTCTCCGACATCGACATGGTGAAGCGGGAGGTGGAGGAGTGCAACCGGCTGCCGGTCCACCCCCGCCACCCCTACGGCGGGGAACTGGTGTACACCGCGTTCTCCGGCACCCACCAGGACGCCATCAAGAAGGGCATGGAAGCGCTCGCCCGCGACGCCGACGCCGCGGGCGTCCCGGTCGACGACCACCCCTGGGAGGTGCCCTACCTGCCGCTGGACCCGAAGGACGTCGGGCGCACCTACGAAGCGGTGGTGCGCGTCAACTCCCAGTCCGGCAAGGCCGGTCCCGCCTACGTGCTGCGGCAGGCCCACGGCTTCGACCTGCCCCGCGGACTCCAGGTCGAGTTCCAGCGCCAGGTCCAGCGGCGCACGGACGAGGTGGGCGGCGAGGTCACCGCCGCACAGCTGCTGGAGCTGTTCGAGCGGGAGTACCTCTCCCCGGTGCCCGTCGCCCCCGGGGCGCCCGCGGTGCCCGTCACCGTACTGGAGTCGCACACCCGCCCCCGGACGACCGGCACCGTCGAACAGACCGTCGCCTACCTCCGGTACGAGGTGGCAGGCCGCGAACGCTGGAGCGTCGGCCTCGGAGACGGCCCCGACCAGGCCCTCGCCGCCGCCCGCGAGCGGGCGCTGCGCGCCGCCGCCGGCCCGCGCTGATCACCCGAAGAGTTCGGGCCGCCCGCCCGGGACGTCACGTCGCGTCCCGCGGTACGGCACGAGCAACCCGCAGACGACGACCCCCCGGAAGGAGGTACGCCATGAAGATCGAGCGCGTTCACGAGGACGGCCTCGTCAAGGAGTGGCACACCAACGTCATCTGATGACCGGCCACAGCTGACAACCGTGGCGGGGAGCCGGCCGGCCGCCTCCCCGCCACGGTTTCCGCACGTCCCCGACAGCCCGCGACAGAACAGGAGGCGCCCGGATGCGGCGACCCAGGGTCAAGGAGTTTCTACGGATCTACCATGTCTCGGGGGAACCCCACCTCTACATCGGGATCGGACCGGAGAAGTTCCGGATCATGGATCCGACCGCGGAGATGGTCTCCTTCGTCCTGGCCCTCGACGGGACCCGCACCCGCGAAGAACTCCAGGAGCGCTACCCGGAGACCGACGACTGGCTGGCGGTCCTCGACTCCGAGGGCGTCCTGGACGACGCCGCGGCCACCCCGCCGCTGGATCCGGAGGACCTCCGGCGCTTCAGCCGCCAGATCAACCATCTGCGGCTGTACGACCGCGACGACTGGGACGGCTACACGGGCATGCGCCGGCTGCGCGACGCCAGGGTCGTGATCATCGGTACGGGCGCGGGCGGCACCACCCTGCTGCGGCTGCTGAACGCGGCGGGCATCGGAACCCTGGAAGCGGTCGACTTCGACACCTTCGCCGAGGAGAACCTGCCCACCCACCCCACCTTCGACGAGCAGGACGTCGGCGTGCCCAAGCTGGACGCGCTCGCACGTCACCTGTCCCTACAGAGCTCCCGGTCGCGGTTCATCGCCCACCACACCCGCATCGAGTCCGCCGACGACATCGTCAAGCTCGTCGACGGGGCCGACTTCTTCTTCAACGCCTACGACCGCCCCCGCAACAAGGCGATCCGCTGGTCCAACGAGGCCAGCCTGCGCACCGGGGTGCCGTTCGGGCAGATCGGCATCACCAACAAGGGGGCCAGGGTCGGCCCGACCATGATCCCCGGCCGGACCCCGTGCATGGAGTGCGTCGGCATCCGCGACCTCGACGTGCTGCGGCCGGAGAGCTCGGGCAGCCTCACCGGAACGCTCGTGTCCATGGTCGCCGGCATCGCGGTCAACGAGGTCATCGGCCTGGTCTCCGGCGCCAAGGCCACCTCGCGCACCGCGGGGCAGAGCCTGTACGTCAACGCCGAGACGCTGACCTTCGACTTCACCCCGTTCGCCTTCCGTGACGACTGCCCGTGCCGGGAAGGCAAACCGCCACGGTGACGGCCATCCGGGAACACCCCCCGCGCGCCTCCGAGTGGACAGGGGTCCGGCTCCTGGCCCGCTCGTGGCTGCCGACCGCCCTCGGCTCCTCGATGCTGGCCTGGGAGATCCCCCTGGTCGTGGCGATCACGGCGCGGATGCCCCACGGAGCGTCCGCGCTGGCGGCGCTCGGCGTGGGGCTGTCCGTGCTGTTCGTCGTCAACTCCCCCGCCCTGGCGCTGGCGCCGCTGGTCGTGGCGGAGCTCGCCGGGCAGGGGTCGCGGACCCTGCTGCGCTGGGCCCTGGGCACCGGGCTGGCGGGCTGCGCGGCGCTGCCGGCGCTGGCGGCCCTGCCCGGCGTCTCCGCGGGCTTCCCCGCGCTGCTGGGACTGCCCGCGGACCTGCACGACGCCTTCCGCACCTGCCTGCTGTCCTTCGCGGCGGCTCCGCCGGCGGTCGCGCTGCGCCGCTACCTGCACGGCCGCCTGATCGCCCGCGACACCACCGGCCCCATCGCGGCGGCGACCGGAGTACGCATCGCGGCGACGGCGCTGGCCGCGCTGGCGGCCTGGCGGACCGGCGTCCCCTCGGCGGCCACCGGCGGCATCGCCCTGTCGTCGGGAGCCTGGGCCGAAGCGGCGTACCTGGCTCTCGCCAGCCGCCCGCTGCCCGTCGTGCCGGCCGCCTCGGCCGGGCGGATGGCCGTCCAGCACGCCCGGATCGCCTCGACCGTGCTGCTCAACATGAGCCCCGCGCTCGTCACGACGGTGGTCCTCGCCCACTCCGCCTCGGCGGAGGACTCGCTGACCGTCTGGCCGGTCCTCTACGGGCTCGTCTCCCTGGGCACGGTTCCGCTGTCCGACCTGGACACGGTGGGCGCGGCGTACCTGCGGCGGGCGGGGGGACCGCGGACCCTGCTGCGCTTCACGGCGCTCCTGGCGGGGACGCTGCTCGCCCTCTCCCTCCTGGTGGCGCTGACCCCGCTGGCCCGCCTGTACGTCGTCGCCTTCAGCAACGTGGCCGAAGGCCCGGCCGACCTCGGCCTGCGCTGGATCCCGCTCCTCGCGGCGGCTCCCGCGCTGTGGGCCGTACGCGGCAGGCTGCGCGGCCTGACCATCGCCGGAGGCGACACCCGCACGCTGCCCCGGGCCGCCGTCGTCCACCTGGCCGGCCTGGTGGGCTGCGGCCTGCTGCTGACCCGCAGCACCCTGCCGGGAGTGGCCTGCGCGTCCCTGGCCCTGGTCGGCGCGCTGCTCCTGGAGATCCTGGCCCTGACGTGTCTGGACGGGAAGCCGCGCGGGTCGGCCCCGCCGTGAGCCGGGCCGACCTGCCAAAGCGCCCCTCCTGTCCGCGATACCGCTGGTCAGGAGGGGCGCTTCGGTATTTCTCAGATCACACGTCGAAGTACAGCTCGAACTCGTGCGGGTGCGGACGCAGCTGGAGCGGCGCGATCTCGTTCGTGCGCTTGAAGTCGATCCACGTCTCGATCAGGTCGGAGGTGAAGACCCCGCCCTGGAGCAGGAACTCGTGGTCGGCCTCCAGGGAGTCCAGCACGGCCGGCAGTGAGGTCGGGACCTGCGGCACGCTGGCGTGCTCCTCGGGCGCCAGCTCGTACAGGTCCTTGTCGACCGGCTCGGCGGGCTCGATCTTGTTCTTGATGCCGTCCAGGCCGGCCAGCAGCAGGGCCGAGAACGCCAGGTACGGGTTGCCCGAGGAGTCCGGGGCGCGGAACTCGATGCGCTTGGCCTTCGGGTTGGCACCGGTGATCGGAATGCGGATCGCGGCGGAGCGGTTGCGCTGCGAGTACACCAGGTTCACCGGGGCCTCGAAGCCCGGGACCAGGCGGTGGTAGGAGTTCACCGTCGGGTTGGTGAAGGCCAGCAGCGACGGCGCGTGCCGGAGGATACCGCCGATGTAGAAGCGGGCGGTGTCCGACAGGCCGGCGTAGCCCTGCTCGTCGTAGAACAGCGGGTCGCCATTCGCCCACAGCGACTGGTGGACGTGCATGCCCGAGCCGTTGTCACCGAAGATCGGCTTCGGCATGAAGGTGGCGGTCTTGCCGTTCTGCCAGGCGACGTTCTTCACGATGTACTTGAAGAGCTGGAGGTCGTCGGCGGCGGCGAGCAGCGTGTTGAACTTGTAGTTGATCTCCGCCTGGCCCGCGGTGCCCACCTCGTGGTGCTGGCGCTCGACCTTCAGCCCGGACTTCTCCAGCTCCAGGCTGATCTCGGCGCGCAGGTCGGCGAAGTGGTCGACCGGGGGAGCCGGGAAATAGCCGCCCTTGTAGCGGACCTTGTAGCCGCGGTTGTCCTCCAGCGCGCCGGTGTTCCAGGCGCCCGCCTCGGAGTCGATGTGGTAGAAGGCCTCGTTCGACTTCGTCTCGAAACGGACGCTGTCGAACACGTAGAACTCGGCCTCGGGACCGAAGTACGCGGTGTCGGCGATGCCGGAGGAGGCGAGGAACGCCTCGGCCTTCTTGGCCACGTTCCGCGGGTCGCGGCTGTACTGCTCGCCGGTGATCGGGTCGTGGATGAAGAAGTTGATGTTGACCGTCTTGTCACGGCGGAACGGGTCCACGCGGGCCGTGGAGAGGTCCGGGACCAGCGCCATGTCGGACTCGTGGATGGCCTGGAAGCCGCGGATCGAAGACCCGTCGAACATCAGCTCCTCGGACGGGTCGAACGCGTCGACCGGGACCGTGAAGTGCTGCATGACGCCGGGAAGGTCGCAGAAGCGGACGTCGATGAACTTGACGTCCTCGTCCGAGAAGAACTTCCGAGCGTCGTCGGCGTTCTGGAACATCCAACTCCTCCTAGCCCGGCCGCGGGGGGACGGGGATATTCGTACGGGCGCGACCCATGTGCGGGTGGGGCGCTGGGGCCGACCCTAGGGAGACGTGATTTCCCGAGCATGACCCATTTGTTTCTCCAAGGTTAACCGGCTCGCCCGGGCCGCGGGGCCCCGGGGTGAGCCCGGGCCGCGGCCCGTACGGGCTCGTCAGCGCGGTGCACGGTACCCCACGCGCGGGTGAACGTATGCGTTCGCAGTACCGTGGTCGGGTGGACAGTCAGGACACCAGGCGCGCCGACACCCGGCGGGCGATCGGCACGTGGCTCTCGGGACCGCGCGAGGCGGCCGAGCAGATGGGCGTCGACCTCGGCTACCGGGGCGAGCGGCTGGGGCTGCCGGAGAGCGGTCCCGGGGCGGTCGCGCCGCCCGGCCGGCGGATCGCGGCCATTGTCGTGGACTGGGCCCTGTGCCTGCTGGTCTCCTTCTCCCTGCTGTCCGGGCGCAACCAGCAGACGGTCGGCAACTGGGCCGTCCTCGTCTTCTTCCTCCTCAGCGCCCTGACCGTCGGCACCGTCGGGTGCACGCCCGGCAAGCTGCTGCTGCGGCTGCGCGTCATCGGCGAGGGCGGCTCCCGGCTGGGCTTCTGGCGCGCGGTGCTGCGCAGCCTGCTGCTCGTGGTCGTCATCCCCGCCGTGATCTGGGACCGCGACGGGCGCGGCCTGCACGACCGGCTGGCCCGGGCCGTGCAGATCCGCGTCTGACCCGCCCGCCGGACCGCCCGGCCCGCGGCCTGCCGGGCGGGTCAGGTTGCATACGGCAAGGGGCGGGCCGGAGACTCTCCGTCTCCGGCCCGCCCCTCGCGCCCGTCTCCGGCCCGCCCCTCGCGCGGCGTGCGCCGCTGGTGCCCGGCTGTGTCCGCCCCGTCCCGGCCCTTCTCGCCGACGTTGCGGCGGGGTCGCGGCGGGGGCTCCCGTACGCGCCGGTCGGAGCCGTCCGTACCGGTCAGCGGCCCCGCTGGATGCCCTTCGGCATGCGCATGCCCTTGGGCATCGGCCCCTTCGGCAGCGGCATGTTGCTCAGCAGGTCGCCCAGCGCCCGCAGCCGGTCGTTGACGACCGTCACCTGCGCGCCCGGCAGGACCCGCGGCAGCTTCAGCAGGGTCACCCGGAGCTTCCTGATCGACACCTGGCCCTCGTCGGTGCCCACGATCACGTCGTGCACCGGCACGTCCGCCACGATGCGCGCCATGCGCTTCTTCTCGGCGGCCAGCATGCTCCTGAGCCGGTTCGGGTTGCCCTCGGCGACCAGCACGATGCCCGCCCGGCCGACGGCCCGGTGGATGACGTCCTGGTTGCGGTTCATCGCCACCGCGGGCGTCGTCGTCCAGCCGCGGCCGATGTTGTCCAGCACGGCGGCCGCCGCGCCCGGCTGGCCCTCCATCTGCCCGAACGCCGCCCGCTCCGCCCGCCGCCCGAAGACGATCGCCGCCGCCAGGAAGGCCAGGACGAAGCCGAGGATGCCCAGGTAGACGGGGTGCCCGAGCCAGAAGCCGAGCGCGAGGAAGGCGCCGAGGACCACGATGCCCACCGCGGCGACGACCAGCCCGACCAGCCGGTCGACCTGCCTGGTCATCTTGTAGGTGAGGGCGATCTGCTTCAGCCGCCCGGTGCTCTCGGATGTGTCCTGCCTCGCCATACAGCGAAGTTTACGTGGCTTGCGGCTCCTTGGTGGACGCGGCCTCCAGGACCGTCAGCGCCTCGCGGCGGTCCCTGGCGCGGCGCCGGTCCTCCAGCACGGCCGTCCACGCGTTCAGCCGCGCGGTGCGCTGCCCGCCGCCGAGCAGGAGTCCTTCCAGGACGAGGAGGGCGCCGGTCACCGACGGGCGTACGGGTGTGACCTGCATGGCGGAACCCCCTCGCGAGGCGGCGGACGGGCGTGGGCCGCCCCACCGGGCGGACCGTGTCTCCATATCGTTATCGGATGGTGTTACCAGTGCGTGACCAGGTGGTCAAACGGCGATGAAACCCCCACTCCGCCTGAATAAACCGCCCTTTCCGGCCAACCTCCCGACCTGCGGCGGCCCCGGTCCGTAGCGGCCCCGGTCCGGGAAGGCCCCGGTCCGGGGGGCTCCGGTCCGGGGGGCTCCGGCTACACCGCCCGCGCCGCCACGGGTGCGTCCGGGAGCGCCGGACCGCCGTCCGCCGACCGCCGCTCGACCGCCTGCTGGTACAGCCGCCCGGCCCGGTAGGACGAGCGGACCAGCGGGCCGGACATCACGCCCGCGAAGCCGATCTCCTCGGCCTCCTGCCGCAGCTCCACGAACTCCTGCGGCTTGACCCAGCGGTCCACCGGGTGGTGCCGGGCCGACGGGCGCAGGTACTGCGTGATGGTGACCAGCTCGCAGCCCGCCGCGTGCAGGTCGCGCAGGGCCTCGCCGGCCTCCTCGCGGGTCTCGCCCATGCCCAGGATCAGGTTGGACTTGGTCACCAGGCCCGCCTCGCGCGCCCGCGTGACGACCTCCAGCGAACGCTCGTAGCGGAAGCCCGGGCGGATGCGCTTGAAGATCCGCGGCACCGTCTCGACGTTGTGCGCCAGCACCTCGGGGCGGGCGGAGAAGACCTCGGCCAGCTGCTCGGGCACCGCGTTGAAGTCCGGTATCAGCAGCTCCACGCCGGTGCCCGGCACCAGCGCGTGGATCTGGCGGACGGTCTCCGCGTACAGCCAGGCGCCGCCGTCCGGCAGGTCGTCGCGGGCCACGCCGGTGACGGTCGCGTACTTCAGGCCCATGGTCCGTACCGACTCCGCGACCCGGCGCGGCTCGTCGCGGTCCAGGGCCTGCGGCCTGCCGGTGTCGATCTGGCAGAAGTCGCAGCGCCGCGTGCACTGGTCGCCGCCGATGAGGAACGTCGCCTCCCGGTCCTCCCAGCACTCGTAGATGTTCGGGCAGCCGGCCTCCTGGCACACCGTGTGCAGGCCCTCCCGCTGCACCAGGCCCCGCAGCTCGGTGTACTCCGGGCCCATCTTCGCCCGGGTCTTGATCCACTCGGGCTTGCGCTCGATGGGAGTCTCGCTGTTGCGGACCTCCAGGCGGAGCAGCTTGCGTCCGTCGGGTGCGACTGCGGACACGTGGCGTCCCTTCCGCTTTCGATTCTTCGGTAAACACCAGCGTACGCCTGGTGTGCAGGGGGCGGTGGGGGCGTCGGTCTCAGACCGCGCGGGGGAGCGGCACGGCCGACTCCCAGACCTCCCGCAGGTGCTTCTCCACCACCGGCAGCACCTCGGCCACGGGCACCGGACGGCCCAGCTCCGCCGACAGCGAGGTGACGCCGGCGTCCCGGATGCCGCACGGCACGATCCGGTCGAACCACCTGTTGTCCGGGTCGCAGTTGAACGAGAAGCCGTGCATGGACACACCCTTGGCGATACGCACGCCGATCGCGGCTATCTTCCGGTCCTCGCCGCGCTGGCCCGCGTTGGACGGCGCGTACTCCGGGCCGTGCAGGCGCGCGTCGAACTCGTCGTCCGTCAGCCGGGGGTCCAGCCGGGGGTCGAAATCCAGCCGCAGGCCGCCCGTGGCACGCCGCTCCACCGGGTCGCCCAGCACCCACACCCCGCTGCGCCCCTCCACGCGGGTGGTCTCCAGGCCGAAGTCGGCGCAGGTGCGCAGCAGGGCCTCCTCCAGGCGCCGCACGTGCGCGATGACGTCCACCGGGCGCGGCAGCTTCAGGATCGGGTAGCCCACCAGCTGGCCCGGACCGTGCCAGGTGATCTTGCCGCCGCGGTCCACGTCGACCACCGGCGTGCCGTCCAGCGGCCGCTCGCTGTCGTGCGTCCGCCGCCCGGCCGTGTACACCGGCTGGTGCTCCAGCAGCAGGCAGGTGTCGGGGACCTCGTCCGCGAAGCGGGCGGCGTGCACCCGGCGCTGCTCCTGCCACGCCTCCTGGTACTCGACGGCGTCCGCCCCGAACCCGAGGTGGACGAAGCGCAGCTCCTTCACGGCGGCTCCTCGTGGGCCCTGCCGCGATCTCGCACCGCGGCACGCGGCGGCACGGGCGGCGCCGTACGGGCCGGCAGGCGGCCGCCGTGCACGGGCGCCCGGTCCGGGCGCCTGAAGCCACTGTACGACCGTCCGCGCGGGTCTCCCGCATCGCCGCCCGCCGGCCATCCGCATCGCGGCCACCGGGGCCGAATCCGCTGGCCAGAGCCTGGTCGACGGCCGGACCGGGGCGCGGCCCGCGGCTGCGCGCGCGGGCGGTGCCACACCGGGCTCGTATCGCGGTCGCGTTGTGGTCGTACTCACACGATCGGATGAATGCGCGAAGAAGGTGGCGACTGTGGGTGTCGATGCCGCTACATTCGCGCCGTTCCAGAGAACGATCAGGGAGACCGGCAGGCTGATGACGGAACGATCCCCGCAGCGCATTCCCAATCGCCAGCTCGCCGCCCTCATCGCCGAGGCCGGTTTCTCCCACGCCGGACTGGCGCGGCGGGTAGACCAGCTCGGCCTTGAGCACGGCCTCGACTTGCGCTACGACAAGACCTCGGTCACGCGCTGGCTGCGCGGCCAGCAGCCGCGTGGCACCACCCCGGCGCTCATCGCCGAGGTGTTCACCCGGCGCCTCGGGCGCCGCCTCACCGCCCAGGACCTCGGACTCGACGCCTGCGCGCCCGTCTACGCGGGCCTGGAGTTCGCCGCCACTCCGGAGGAGGCCGTCGACATCGTCAGCGGCCTGTGGCGCAAGGACTCCGGCACCCACGCCGACCTGCGCAAGATCGCCTTCACCCCGGCCGGGCTCGTGGTGCCCAGCCGGGACTGGCTGATCGGCCGGCCCGACGACCGGGTGGCCCGCGAGCCGCACGGCGTGGCCATGGTCAGGGTGCCGAACCAGAGCGGCCGGGTCGGCGTGCCCCGGCAGCGCGTCACCGACCGGCTCGACCGGGCCCCGGGCCAGCGGGTCACCAAGGGCGACATCGCCGCCCTGCGGTCCCTCAGCGAGCTGTTCCGGGCGCTGGACAACGCCTACGGCGGCGGCCACGCCCGGCAGGCCCTGGTGCGCTACCTGGAGCACGAGGGCGAGCCCATGCTGCGCGGCAGCTACGGCGAGGCCACCGGGCGGCGGCTGTTCGCCGCCATGGCCGACCTGACCCGGCTGGCGGGCTGGACGTCGTACGACATCGCCGCCCACGGCCTCGCCCAGCGGTACTTCGTCCAGGCCCTGCGGCTCGCGCAGGCCGCGGGCGACCGGGCCTACGGCGCGTACGTGCTGGTGACCATGAGCCGCCAGGCCGTGCACCTCCAGCACGGCCGGGAGGCGGTCCAGCTCGCGCGCGTGGCCCAGCAGGGCGTGGGCGGCAGCGCGCCGCCCGTGGTCCAGTCGCTGCTGCACGCGGCGGAGGCGCGCGGGCACGGCGTGCTCGGCGAGGTGCGCGCGTGCACCGCCTCGCTGGTACGGGCCGAGCGGGCGCTGGAGGCGGCCCGGCCCGGCGACGAGGTGCCGTACTGGGCGCGGTTCTTCGACGAGGCGCAGCTCGCCGACGAGTTCGGCCACTGCCACCGCGACCTCCAGCAGCACCGCGCCGCCGCCCAGCACGCCGAGCGGTCGCTCCAGCTGCGCAGCCCCGGGTACGCGCGCAGCAGGCTGTTCTGCCGCGTGGTGCTCGCCACCGCCCGGCTGGGCCTGGGCGAGCTGGAGCAGGCGTGCGCGCTGGGCGCCGAGGCCGCGCAGCAGGCCTCGGAGATGCGCTCGGCGCGCGCCCTGGAGTACGTACGGGACTTCGAGCGGCGCCTGGAGCAGTACCGGGACGCGCCGCCCGTGCGCGGCTACCGGGACCGGGTCACCGCGCTCGGCTGGGGCCCGGCGTGGACCGGGTCGGGGGCGGCGGGCTGAGCGGCACGGCCGGGCGTCGACCGGCGGCCGGTGCCCGGGTCCCGGCGGCCCGGCCCGGCGGCCCCGACCCGGGGCGCGGGGGCGCCCGGCGGGCCGGGGGACCGGGGTGCGTCCGGCGGCGGCCGGGTCAGCGCGTCGGGCCGAGCGCCGCCCGTACCGCGTCCTCGACGCGCGGGCAGGCGAAGGCGAAGCCCGAGTCGAGCAGCCGCCGGGGCAGCACCCGCGCGCTGCCGAGCACGTCGCCCGCCATCTCGCCGAGCGCGAGCCGCAGCGCGGCGGCGGGCACCGGGAACGGCGTCGGGCGGCGCAGCACCCGGCCCATCGCCGCGGTCACCTCGCGGTTCGTGGCCGGTTCCGGCGCGGTGAGGTTGACCGGGCCGGACAGGTCCGCGTGGTCCAGCAGGTGCCGCAGCGCGGCGACGTGGTCGTGCAGGGCGATGAAGCTCCAGTACTGCCCTCCGCCGCCGAGCCGCCCGCCGAGCCCGAGCCGGAACAGCGGGAACAGCCGCCCCCAGGCGCCGCCCCCGCGGGCGACCACCAGGCCGGTGCGGGCGAAGACCGTGCGCACACCCGCCTCCCGCGCGGCCCCGGCGGCGTCCTCCCAGTCCTGGCACAGGTCGGCGAGGAAGCCGTGGCCCGGCGGCGCGTCCTCGTCCACCGCGCGGTCGCCGGTGTCGCCGTAGAAGCCGATCGCGCTGCCGCTCACCAGCACCCGCGGCGGCGTGTCCAGGGCGGCGACGGCCTCGGCGACGGCGGCCGTGCCCAGCACCCGGCTGTCCCGAAGCTCCCGCTTGTAGGCGTCGGTCCAGCGGCGGTCGCCGATGCCCGCGCCCGCGAGGTGCACCACGGCCGTGCAGTCCGCGAGCCCGGCGGTGTCCACCCACTGGCGCCGCGGGTCCCAGCCGACCTCGTCCGGCTCCCGGGGCGGCCGCCGCACCAGGCGGACGACCTGGTGGCCGTCCTCGCGCAGGGAGCGGGCGAGGGCCGAGCCGATGAGTCCGGAGGAGCCGGTGATAGCGACGCGCATGGACCCCATCCTGCCCCGCCCGCGCGATGGGAACGCCCCGGCGGCCGGGGACGCCTGCCGCCCGGCCCCGGCCCCGGCCATCGCCTCCGGGCCCCGGCCCCGGCTCCCGGCCGCCTGGCACCCGGCCGCCGCCGCCCGGCGCGGCGCGTGCCGCGCGTGGCACAGTGGCCGCATGGACGGCCCCTCCGACCACCTCGTCATACGTACCGCCACGGCCGCCGACGAGGCGGTGCTCGCCGATCTGGACCGGCGCACCTGGTCGCCGCTGCACGCCGTGCAGCCCGAGCCGCTGCCCCCGTACCGGCCGTTCTTCGACGGCCGGCACCGGCCCGAGGAGTTCCTGGTGGCCGAGGCGGGCGGACGGGTGGCCGGATTCATACGCCTGGTCAGGCCGACGGAGCTGGACTGCCACGCGCACGTGCGCCAGATCCAGGGCCTGGCGGTGGACGGCTGGGCGCGCGGCCGGGGCGCGGCGCGGGCCCTGCTGCGGGCGGCGGCCGCCCGGGCGCGCCGGGAGGGCGCGGTCCGCCTCACCCTGCGGGTGCTCGGGCACAACGCTCCGGCGCGGCGCCTGTACGAGTCGGAGGGTTTCGCGGTGGAGGGCGTGCTGCCCGGGGAGTTCCGGCTGGCGGGCCGCGACGTGGACGACGTGCTCATGGGCCGCCGCCTCGACGGCGGCGGGGACGGGTGGTGAGGTCTAGGCGCGAAACCGCGCCCACAGTCTGGGGAACCGTTCCGCCAGGGCGGTCTCGTCGGCCGGGTCCAGCGGTGTACCCAGCGGCTCCAGGGGCCGGCCGGGCAGGTCCAGGTCGGGCAGCGGGGCGCCGGTGAGCCGCTCGTAGGCCTCGTCGGCCACGTAGCCCAGGTCCTCGCAGTCGCCGTCCGCCTCCGGGTCGAAGTCCGCCAGCAGCTCGGCCAGGCCGTCCGTGTCGTGCAGCGCGCCCTCGAACACGTCCCGGCCCTGTCCGACCAGCCAGCAGCGGAAGGCGTCGAACGCGTCCTCGTCCACGCCGCCCAGCAGCACGCCGGCGGCGCCCCACAGGTCCCAGGTGAAGCCGCGGGCCAGGCGGGCCTCGAAGTGCCGCGCGAAGTCGAGCACGGCGTCCGGATCGAGCCCGGTCAACCACTCCACGAGCAGGTCGGACTGGCTCTCCGGGTCGCCGTCCGCCTCCTCGCGCGCGCGGTCGACCAGCTCCCAGAACTCGGTCTCGTCCATCACGCACCACAGGATCGTCCCTCGGGCGCGGACGCGCACGCCGACCCCTCGGGAAGCGGCCGTCTCGTTACCGACCGGCCGCCGCGGGACGGCGTCCGGGGACGCCGGGCGGCGGGCGCGGAGAGGGACCGGGTCTGGCGCCGAATCCAGAGCACGGGTGACGTACGGGACCCGGCCCCCGCCGCTGAGCCGAGCCGCGTCGCAGGACAGGGCTTCGCGGTACGGCCCGCTCGGTGACTGTTGCCGCGACCTACTCTAGGTGCGATCGATGATCGATCAAAGTCCTTGGCGAAAAAACGCCGCTCACGGGGACAAAGTCGGCACCCGGTGCCGAGAAAACGCGATGCGTCAGGCACGCGGTGCACAGCCGAGGACGTGCTCCTCCACCAGGCGCGCCACCCGCGGATCGCGTCTGCGGAAGGCGGCGACCACGGCGTCGTGCTCCTCGGCGTACGACTGCTGGCGGGTGCCAAGCCAGCGGATGGACAGGGCCGTCCACACCTCGATGCCCAGCGACTCCCAGGTGTGCACCAGCACGCTGTTGCCCGACGCGCGCACCAGCTCCCGGTGGAAGGCGACGGTGTGCCGGACCTGCGCCTCCGCGTCGGCGGCCCGGTCGGCCTCGTACAGCGCCCGCACGTGCGGCTCCAGCGCGCCGGTGTCCTCGGCCAGCCGGGGCGCGGCCAGCTCGGCGGCGATCCGCTCAAGACCGGCCCGTACCAGGTAGATCTCCTCCAGGTCGGCGGCGGTCAGGTCGCGCACCCGTACGCCCTTGTTGGGCGCCGACTCGATCAGCCGCAGCGACTCCAGCTCGCGCAGCGCCTCCCGTACCGGCGTCTGGCTGACCGCCAGCTCGGTGGCGATGCGCCGCTCCACGATCCGCTCGCCCGGCTGCCAGCGCCCGCTGACGATCCCCTCCACGATGTGCTCGCGGATCTGCTCGCGCAGCGAGCGGACGACGGGCGGGGCCATGGGCGCTCCTCGGCAGAAGGGGACGACACGACGATACGGCGGCGCCCCCGGCCGGACACCGTGGTCCGGTCGGGGGCGCCAGGCGGGAGCCGGCTGCTACAGCCCGAGGTCGCCCTCGAACTCGCCGGCCTCCAGGCGGGCCTTGACGGTCGTCAGGAACCGGGCCGCGTCCGCGCCGTCCACCAGGCGGTGGTCGTACGTCAGCGCCAGGTAGACGACGTCGCGGATGCCGATGACCGTGCCCTCCTCGGTCTCGATGACCGCCGGGCGCTTGACGGTGGCGCCGACGCCCAGCATGCCGACCTGCGGCTGGTTGAGGATGGGCGTGTCGAACAGCGCGCCGCGCGAGCCGGTGTTGGTCACCGTGAAGGTGCCGCCCGCCAGCTCGTCCGGCTTGATGCCGCCGGTGCGGGTGCGGTTCGCCAGGTCCGCGACCTTCTTGGCGAGCCCGGCGATGCTCAGGTCGCCCGCGTTGTGGACGACCGGGACGAACAGGCCCTTGTCGGTGTCCACCGCGATGCCGATGTTCTCGACGTCGTGGTAGGTGATGGTCTCGTCGTCGTTGACCTTCGCGTTGAGGGCGGGGTGCACCTTCAGCGCCTCGGTCGCGGCCTTCACGAAGAACGGCAGCGGGGAGAGCTTGACGCCCTCGCGCGCGAGGAAGTCGGCCTTCGCCCGCTCCCGCAGCCGCATGATCCGCGTGATGTCGACCTCGACCACGGTCGTCAGCTGGGCGGAGACCCGCAGCGACTCCAGCATGTGCTTGGCGGTCGCCTTGCGCACGCGGGACATCTTCACCGTCTGGCCGCGCAGCGGCGACGGCGCGGCCTGCGCGGCGGCCGCCGCGGGAGCCGGGGCCGCGGCCGGAGCCTGGGCCTGCGCCGCCCGCGCGGCGGCCCTGGCGGCCTCGGCGGCGGCGATGACGTCCTGCTTGCGGATGCGGCCGCCCACGCCGCTGCCCCTGACGGACGCGAGGTCGACACCGCTCTCGGCGGCG
>NZ_JAVSCF010000032.1:0-36770 GCF_031932565.1 Streptomyces sp. B1866 | reverse complement strand
GCGCTCCCGGCGTCCGCACGCCGGGCCTCCCGCGCCGCGTGCGCCGCCTGCGCGGCCCGGGCCGTGCGGTCGTCGAGCCGTCGGCTCATGCGGTTCCGAGCTCCTCGGGCTGTCGCGTGGCGTGGCCGCGCGCGGCGTCGGCGCGCGCTCCGTCGAGCGCCGCGGTCCCGCCGGGGGTGGCGGCCTCGGCGGCCGCGGGCCGGGCGGGCAGCGTCCGGGACGGGAGGCCTCTTCGGAATCTGTGGTCGAACAGCTGGCGCAGATTGTCCAGGCCGTCGCGCATGGCGTTCAGTTTCACGTCCCCCCCGCGCTTGCGGTACTCGATCGGCACCTCCAGGCAACGGTAGCCCGCCAGCGTCGCCGCGTTCTTGATCTCCTGGGAGAACGCCATGCCGTGGGAGCGGACGTCGATGCCGTGCCACACGTACCGGCGGAAGACCCACATGCCCGACTGCGAGTCGCGCAGGCCGTTGCGGAACAGCGCGCGGCTGACGGCGCTGAGCGCCCGGTTGGCGAGGTCGTGGGACGGCTTCATGGCCTCGCTGTTGCCGCGGCCGAGGCGGTTGGTCGTCATGAACTCCACGTCCTGGTCCACCAGGGTGCGCAGCAGCCCCGGCAGCGCGTCGAACGGGTACGTGCGGTCGGCGTCGCCGGTGGCGACCACGTCTCCCTTGGCCGCGGCGAAACCGGCGTGGTAGGCGTTGCCGTAGCCCCGGTTCGGCTGGTAGACGACGCGGGCGCCGAGGGAGCGGGCGAGGTCGCCGGTTCCGTCGGTGGACGCGTTGTCGACCACGATGACCTCCGTCTCCCAGCCCGCCGCGGCGAGTTCGGAGACGGGTATGGACGCCATGACCGGAGACATGTTCTCCGCCTCGTTGAGCGCGGGTATGACGACCGACAGCACATTCATGTGAGCCCCCCTGTATGTGGTAAGTGGCGTGGCGAAGACCGGCTTCGCGCAGGGCGCGGAAGCCGTGGAGCGGCGCTCGTGCGGGCGCGGTGATTAACCCCTGCGGGTTTCGGGCAGGACAACGCTGACCCGCCGTGCGAAACCTCTGGAAAGCAGGGGTGAGAGGAAGTGCGTCAAGGTTGGACATGCGGTGGCGAGGCTGCCGCGCGCACGTCTCAGACGCGGTCGTCCGGGCCCGCGGCGGCGCCGCTCCTACCCGTACGACCTGCGCGTACGCTCAGCGCCCCGGCCCCCTGCCGCGCCGCCGACCTGGTTCCCGCGGACGGCGGGCAGCGGACTGACCCGCTGTCACCTGGCTCGCTGTCGCCGCCTTTCGTGTGCCACGCAGGCGCGTAAGACCACGGTGGCCGAGCAGTTCATGAACCCCCCCGGGAACGTTCTCAGGACATCGGTGGCACGCTGCAGGGGACGTGACGGAGCCTCGCCTGCGGCGGTCGGGCACTAAGCGACCACTGGTGCGTCACGGAGGCCCGGGCGCCAACATTAGGCAAGTCTCGCGGTAAAGGGTAGATCGTGTGACCAATCCGTGATTGCCCCTTTCGGTGACGCTTCCACGCGGATTCAACCCTCCGTAACGCAGCGGTCCGTGTGGACGGCCGTCGGTGGGAGGGCGGCGCGCTGCCCTCGATCGTGGGGTCGACCGGACCGGTCGGCGGCCATCGGCGCAGGTGGTTACCGGCGTACGCAGGCAGCTTCGCGCGTGGCGCGCTCCGGCGCGTTGACGGCTGCGCCCTGTGCGCCCCGCGTGCCGGGTGGCTGCGTGTGGTCACGTTCGCTCTGGTGCGTTAACGAACTGTTTACGTCGGAAGTGGCACCAGAAGGGCGCGCGGCGCGTCCACAGACCTTCACCATTCCTCCACTGTCCGACCGTTGTTCACCTGCGGCCTGGTCGGCGGCCGGACCGTATCGGCGGACCGGGCGGCCGGGGCACCCCCGGCCTCGGCCCCCGCGCACCCGGCGCCCGCGCACACGCGCGGGCGCCGCTCACACCGACAGCGGATCCCGCAACAGCGGCCGCACCTGCCCGTCCACCATCGCGCCGAGGCCCCGCACCGCGCTCAGGTCCGGGCGCTGGGCGACCCGTACCGGCATGCCGGTCGCCCGGCACAGCATCATGTCCAGGCCCGGCAGCGTGGCGCTGCCGCCCGCCAGCACCAGGCCCTGATCCCCGAGGTCGGCCACCAGGTCGGGCGGGCAACGGCGCAGCACGGCGCCGATCGTGTCGAGCACGCACCGCAGCGGCGGTTCGAGGGCGGCCCACACGCCCGCCGCGTCCACGCGCACCGACCGCACCCGGCCCGTCGCCGCGTCGCGGCCGTGCACGGCCGCGCCACCGCTGCGCAGGATCAGGTAGAGGGGCCGGACGGCGCGGTCCGGCAGGGAGAGCCGGTACTGGTCGCGCAGGTGCTGGGTGAACGCGCGGTCCAGGGCCTCCCCGCCCACCGGCACCCGGTCGGCGGCCACCACCGAGCCGAGCGAGAGCACCGCCACCTGGGTGACGGCCGTGCCGCACAGGACGATCATCGCGGCCTCGGCCCGGTCGACCGGGAGGCCGCAGCCGATGGACGCGGCGATGAGGTTGTCGACCAGCTCCACCCGCCGCATGCCCAGCCCCTCCAGCGTCTCCACGGCGGCGCGGCAGGCGAGCGGTTCGGCGTCGTGCGGGACGCACACGGCGGCGCTCAGCAGCGGCCTGCGGCGCCACGCCCGGCGCACCTTGCCGCCGACGAGCAGCCGCAGCATGCGCTGGGCGATGGCGATGTCCACGACGGTGCCCGCGGCCACCGGCCGCACCACCCGGACGTGGTCCGGCGTGCGGCCGGTCATCCCCTCGGCGAGCGTGCCCACCGCGATGAGCCCGCCGGAGCGGAGGTTCACGGCGGCGACCGTCGGTTCGTCGACGATCAGCCCGGTGTCCCGGAGGTGGACGCGGGTCCTGGCGGCGCCGAGGTCGAAGGCGACCGAGCAGCGCCGAAGCCGCTCCAGGTTGGTGGTCATGGCAGGTCACTCCTATGGGGGCGGCGTGGTGGGGCCGCCCGCCCGACGGCCCTTTGTGCTCCTTTCCGATCATCATGTGGGCCCGTCCGCGGACCCGCCCGCCGGGCTGAGCCGGACGGACGAGTCGGGCCGACTCTCACATGACGGCGCGTCGGTTGACGAGGCATCGGCTGACGTGGCATCGACAGTGGGCGCGCGTCGGCACGGTGGGGGCGGGGCTCCCGCCGGAGCCGTCCGGGAGGCGGCGCCCCGGGGCCGTCCCCGGCCGTCCCGCGCGGGCCGGGGACGGCTGGGGACGGGACGGGCCCGGCGGGCGCCGGAGGCCCGGCACGGCCCGGCAGCCCGCTCCGGCCAGGCCCGGCGGTCCGGCCAGGCCCGGCGGTCCGGCCCAGCGGTCCGGCCCGGCCCGGACGGCGGGCCCGCCCGGCGGGCCGCCCGGGTGAGCCCGCCCGTCGGCCCTACCAACTCGACTTGCGCACCCCCGGCAGGTAGCCCGCGTGCGCCTGCGTCCGCAGGTTGACGCGGGACAGGCCGAAGGCCCGGAAGTACCCGCGCGGACGGCCGTCCACGCTGTCGCGGTTGCGCACGCGCGTGGGGTTGGCGTCGCGCGGCTGGCGGCTGAGCGCGCGCCGCGCCTCCTCGCGCTCCTCCGGCGACGCGGCCGGGTCGCGGATGACGGCCTTCAGCGCGGCCCGGCGCTCGGCGTAGCGGGCGACCAGGGCCCGCCGCGCCTCGTTCTTCGCGACCTTGCTCTTCTTCGCCATCAGACCCGTCCTCCCCGGGCGCGGATGCGGGCCACCGCGGCCTCGACGCCGATGGCGTCGACCGTCTTGATGCCCTTGGCGCTCAGCGTGAGCCGCACGTACCGGCCCTCGCTGGGCAGCCAGTAGCGCTTGCGCTGGATGTTCGGGTCGAAGCGGCGGGAGGTGCGCCGGTGGGAGTGGGAGATGGAGTTGCCGAAGCCGGGCTTGCGGCCGGTCAGCTGGCAGTGGGCGGACATCGGGTCAGGCCCTCCTGGGTGCGGGGGCCGGCGTCGGCCCCTGAATGAAAATGGAAACCATTTCTGTATAGTAGCGGCCATGGCCCGCGACGAACTCCGCCCGGTGATCAAGCTCCGCTCCACGGCGGGCACCGGCTACACCTACGTCACCCGTAAGAACCGCAGGAACCACCCGGACCGCCTCGAACTGCGCAAGTACGACCCGGTCGTACGCCGCCACGTCCCCTTCCGGGAAGAGCGCTGACGGACCCCGGACCCGGCCCCTGCCCGGCGGCCCGCACCCGCCCGCCCACGACTTCCCAGGACCGCCCAGGACCGCCCCGAAGGAGAGCCCCCCGATGAAGCCCGGCATCCACCCGCCGTACGGCCCCGTCGTCTTTCGCGACCGCGCCGCCGACTTCGCCTTCCTCACCCGGTCGACCGCCACCAGTGACAAGACGATCGAGTGGGAGGACGGCAACACCTACCCCGTCATCGACGTCGAGATCTCCTCGGCGAGCCACCCCTTCTACACCGGGACCACCCGCGTCGTGGACACGGCGGGCCGCGTCGAGCGGTTCGCGCGCCGCTACGGCGCGTACGGCAAGGGCGGGGCCGGGCGGTGACCGGCACCCTGCCGACGCCGCTGCCCGTGGTCCTGGTGGCCGGGCTGCACGCCGACGCCCGGGAGGCCACCGTCGCGCGGCTGCTGGACGCCGTGCCCGGCAGCGTCGCGCTCCACCACGACCTGTCGGACGCGGTCGCGGACGGCTCGGTGCGCCGGACCGTACGGGACCGCACCGGCGTCCTGGACGAGGGCCGGGCGCCGCTGGTGAACGACTGCGCGTGCTGCGCGCTGCGCGAGGACCTGGTGCCCGAGCTGCGGCGGCTCGCCGCGGGCGGTACGTGCCGGATGGCCGTGGTGGAGCTGTGGGACTCCGTCGAGCCGCAGGCGATGGCCGAGGTGGTGGCCGCCCACGCGGGAGACGACCTGCGGATCGGCGGCGTCGTCACGGCCGTCGACCCCGCGCTGGTGCTGCCCTACCTGGCCTGCGGCGACGACCTGGCCGAGGCCGGGCTCGCGGCGGCGGCGGGCGACCAGCGCACGGTCGCGGACGCCTGGGCGCGGCAGGTGGAGTACGCGCCGGTGCTCGCGCTCGTACCAGGCGCGCCCGGCGCGAGCGCGCCCCCGGAAGCGCGCGCGCACCCGGAAGACCCCGGCGCGCACCCGGAACAGCCGTGCGCCCACCCGGACGGGCGGACTCCGAGGCCGGCAGGGCCCCGGGCCGCCGCGGGCCCGGACGGGCTCCCGCACCCGGACGCCGATCCGCCGACCGAAGCCCCCGGCAACGACCTCGCGGCCGAAGCCCCCGGCCTCGGCCTCCTCGACGCCCAGGGCCCCGCCGACCCCGCGGACTTCGAGCTGCTGGCCCAGCTCCACCCCACCGCCCGCCGCCTGCCCGTCGGCTCGCCGGAGCTGGTGGCGGCGGCGCTGGCCGGGTTCGACGTGGAGGCGGCGGCGGCCCGCCAGCACCCCGCGTGCGCGCTGCTGCCGCAGGAGGCGGACGCGGAGGGCGTCACCACGGTGGTGTGGCACCGCGTACGGCCCTTCCACCCCGGGCGGCTGTACGCGGCCCTGGAGGACCTGACCTGCGCGGCGGCGCGCAGCCGCGGCCGCTTCTGGCTGGCGGACCGGCCGGACACGCTGCTGTCCTGGGAGGCGGCGGGCGGCGCGCTGTGCGTGGAGAGCGCCGGGCCGTGGCTGGCGGCCCTGCCGGACGCCGCCTGGGAGCTGGTGCCGCCGACGCGGCGGGTGGCGGCGGCGCTGGACTGGCACCCGGAGCACGGCGACCGCGCCCAGCACCTCACCTTCACCTCGCCGGGCCTGGACAGCGAGGGGCTGCTGGCGCTGCTGGAGTCGTGTCTGCTGACGGACGCGGAGTACGCCGCGGGCCCGGACGCCTGGCGCGCCCTGCCGCACGCTTTCGACGGACTTCTCGACCCCGTCTCCTGATCCGGCGTCTCCTGAGCCGGGTGTCTCCTGCGCCGGTGCCTTCAAGCCGGTGCCTTCCGAGCTGGTGCCTTCGATCCGGTGTCTTCCGAGCCCTTCCCGGCCCGGTCCCGGCCGGGCGGAACCCGTCGCCATTACCGAATGGCGAAAGAATGACGAAAGACTGAAAGAGGGATATGTCATGCCACGACACGGCGCGGTCCGCAAGAGCCCCAAGTCCCGCCCCAACCCGCTGGAGGCGGCAGGCGTCACGTATATCGACTACAAGAACACGGACCTGCTGCGGAAGTTCATTTCCGACCGTGGCAAGATCCGTAGTCGGCGCGTCACCCGGGTCACCGTCCAGCAGCAGCGGCAGCTCGCCCGGGCCATCAAGAACGCCCGGGAGATGGCCCTGTTGCCGTATTCCTCGCGGTGATCGACTGGACACGGCCCGTGTGCGTGCGGCCGCCATTGCGGTGCCAATGCATTGGCCAATGCATTGGCCAATGCATTGGCCAATGCATTGGCCAATGCATTGGCATATGAACGGGGTTATGATCCGGTGCAGTTGCCACCCTGCCGCCCCCGGCAGGCCCTGTACTCACACCGGAGAGCCCCGTGCGCGACCACCCGTACAACGGCATCGCGGCCGCAGCCCTTCAGGGGATCGTCTGGGAGAAGAGCAGACACAGCAATTCCCAGGCCGCCTGCGTCGAATTCGCCAAGCTGCCGTGCGGTGGGGTCGCCGTACGCAACTCCCGCTACCCCGACGGCCCGGCGCTGATCTACACCACGGCCGAGGTGCAGGCCATGCTGCTCGGCGCCAAGGACGGTGAATTCGATCACTTGGTGCGCGACTGACGGCGGGTCCGACCCGGCCGCGGGACCGGTCCGAATCGACGGGTCAGTCGGGGTTCGCCGGGGTTCGCCGGGCTCGGCGGGTGGCCCGGACGCGGCCGGAAATCAGCCACGCGGCAGCCGGAAGACCGCCCACACCACCTTGCCGCTCCCGGCCCCGGCCAGCGGGTGCCAGCCCCACCCGTCGCTGAACGAGGCCACCAGGTGCAGCCCCCGCCCCGACTCCGCGCACGACGACGCGTCGTTGACCACCGGCCCCCGCTCGCTGGGGTCCCGCACGGCGCACACCACGCGCGAGGACCAGCGGATCAGGTCCAGCCGCACCAGCGGCTCGGCGTCGGGGCCGGAGGGCGGCGCGGGGAGGGCCCGCCGTCCGGAGGCGCGGTCGCGGTAGCCCGTACAGCCCGCCGTGGCCTGGCCCGTACGGCCCGGCGCGTACGCCCCCGAAGCCTCCAGCGCGCCCGCTCCCGAAGCCTCCGGCGCACTCGTCGACGCCGCCGCACTCGTCGACGGCCCCGCGCCCAGCGGAGCAGCCGCGCCCGTCGGCGACGCCGCGCCCGCGGCCGGAGCCGCCCCCGCCACCGCGTGCCGCAGCGCGTTGGTGACCAGCTCGGAGACGACGAGCGACGCGTCGTCCAGCAGGTCGGGCAGCTGCCACCCGCGCAGCGTCGCGCAGATGAACCGGCGGGCGCCGCGCACCGCTTCGAGCCGGGCGGGCAGGGGGCAGGACACGGATCCGGAGACGCCGGACGGGCCGATCGGCGGGAGCCCTCGCCACCCTGGCTCCAGCATGGTCGGCACTTCCATCCCCATGCGAGCACTCCTGCGTCCGCGGCCCTGACGGCCGACCAGATCTCGTACGAGCTTGCACGTGCGCGCTCCCATGGTTCCTAAGCCGTTCGGTGGATGCAAGGGCAAATGCACGTGCACGGCGGAAATTTGGCCCATTCTGTCCGTGTTGGGTGTTGATTTCTTCCGCGTACTCTGTCGTATGTTCACGTTTGAGTAACGGGATGCGTACGGGCCGAAGGCGATGGTGGCAGACTGCGACGCCGGGGGTGGCGGCGCCGCCCCCGGCGCCCTTGAATCGGGGAGCGTTCCGTACGGGAGGTCACGGGCAATGACCGCAGGCGAGTCGAGCGGGTCGGTGGTGCGCCGCATACTCCTGGGCTCCCAGCTCAGAAGGCTGCGGGAGGCCCGCGGGATCACGCGCGAGGCGGCGGGCTATTCGATCCGCGCCTCGGAGTCGAAGATAAGCCGAATGGAGTTGGGCCGTGTCAGCTTCAAGGCCCGCGACATCGAGGACCTTCTGACGCTCTACGGCGTCACGGACCCGGCCGAGCGCGCGGCCCTCCTCGGACTCGTACGCGAGGCCAACGTCGCGGGCTGGTGGCACAGTTACGGTGACGTGCTGCCCGGCTGGTTCCAGACCTACGTGGGCCTGGAGAGCGCCGCCTCGCACATCGCCAACTACGAGGTCCAGTTCGTGCACGGCCTGCTCCAGACCGAGGCGTACGCGCACGCCGTCATGGCGTGCGGCCAGCCGCAGGCCGACGCCGAGGAGGTCGAGCGGCGCGTGTCGCTGCGCATGGAGCGGCAGAAGCTGCTCGTGTCCGAGCGGGCGCCGGAGTTCCACGCGGTCGTCGACGAGGCCGCCCTGCGCCGCCCGTACGGCGGGCCGGGGGCCATGAGCGGTCAGCTCAGACATCTCCTGTCGCTCTCCGAGCAGCCGAACGTCACGCTTCAGGTGATGCCCTTCGCCTTCGGCGGGCACGCCGCCGAGAGCGGCGCGTTCACCATTCTCCGCTTCCCCGAGGACGAGGTCCCCGACATCGTCTATCTGGAGCAGTTCACCGGCGCCCTCTACCTCGACAAGCGGGAGGAGGTCCGCGCCTACGACCGCATGCTGGCCCGGCTGGCTGCCCAGGCCCTCTCCCCGGCGGACACCCGGGACTTTCTGCTCGACATGCTGTAACAGCCACCCGGGAACGCGCCCGCGTCACTAGGATGACGAATCATCAGGTGCAACCCACACATGCGGCTGGCGCAGGGGCCCGGGCAGGCACGCGGCGCCACGAGCGCCTTTCGCGGACAGGGATGGCATGTCGTATTTCTCCGAACTCGCCTATCAGTACATCGACGGCGAGTGGCGCACCGGCAGCGGCTCCTGGGACATCGTCGACTTCAACCCCTACAACGGCGAAAAGCTGGCCTCCATCACGGTGGCCACCGCCGCCGAGGTGGACCTCGCCTACCGGGCCGCCGAGCGCGCCCAGCACGCGTGGGGCGCCACCAACCCGTACACCCGCAGGCTCGTCTTCGAGCGGGCCGTCCGCGTCATCGAGGACCGCGAGCGGGAGCTGACCGAGGCCATCATCGCCGAGTGCGGCGGTACGCACGTGAAGGCGGCCTTCGAGCTGGGCCTGGCCAAGGAGTTCCTGCGCGAGGCGGTCAGCCTCGCGCTGCACCCCGAGGGCCGCATCTTGCCGTCCCCGATCGACGGCAAGGAGAACCGCCTGTACCGGGTGCCCGTCGGCGTCGTCGGCGTCATCAGCCCGTTCAACTTCCCCTTCCTGCTGTCCCTGAAGTCGGTCGCCCCGGCGCTCGCGCTCGGCAACGCCGTCGTCCTCAAGCCGCACCAGAACACGCCGGTGTGCGGCGGCGGCCTCGTCGCCGACGTGCTCGCCGCCGCCGGACTGCCGCCGGGCCTGCTCAACGTCCTGGTCACCGACATCGCCGAGATCGGCGACGCGCTCATCGAGCACCCGGTGCCCAGGGTCATCTCCTTCACCGGCTCCGACCGGGTCGGCCGCCACGTCGCCACCGTCGCCGCCGCCCACTTCAAGCGCACCGTGCTGGAGATGGGCGGCAACAGCGCGCTGGTCGTCCTGGACGACGCCGACGTGGACTACGCCGTGGACGCCGCCGTCTTCAGCCGCTTCGTCCACCAGGGCCAGGTCTGCATGTCCGCCAACCGGCTGCTGGTGGACCGCTCGCTGGAGCGCGCCTTCACCGAGCGCTTCGTGGACCGCGTGCGGACCCTGAAGGTCGGCGACCCCCGCGACCCGGCCACCCACATCGGCCCGCTGATCAACGAGACCCAGGCCGAGGCCGTCACCGCCCTGGTCGAGCGGGCCCTCGCCGAAGGCGCCACCGCCCTGGTGCGCGGCACCGCCGACGGCACGCTGGTCGGCCCCACCGTCCTCACCGGCATCGCGCCCGACTCGCCCGTGCTGGCGCAGGAGGTCTTCGGCCCGGTGGCCCTGCTGATCCCCTTCGACGGCGACGAGGAAGCCCTCAAGATCGCCAACAGTACGGGGTACGGGCTGAGCGGCGCCGTGCACACCGGCGACATCGAGCGCGGCGTGCGGTTCGCGCGCCGCGTGGACACCGGCATGATCCACGTGAACGACAGCACGGTCCACGACGAGCCCATCGTGCCCTTCGGCGGCGAGAAGAACTCGGGCCTGGGACGGCTGAACGGCGACGCGGCGGTGGAGGACTTCACCACCACCAAGTGGGTGTCGATCCAGCACGGCCGCAGCACGTTTCCGTTCTGACGCCTTCTGCTCTCCCGCGCTCCCAAACATCTCGTTACGGACACCAGTCGGCCCCGGCCCCTCGTACGGCGCGGAACCTGATGGATGATGTCGGGCAGTCCATCCGGGTGCGTACGGCAGGGGGAGGGGTCGCCGGTGGCCGTGGCGGAGGGCGGCGCCGCGCGGGCGCTGGGCCGCGTGGGCCTGCTGGCGCTCGCGGTCGTGCCTCCGGCGGCGGCCGGGGTGTGGACGGGCGCGGTCGCCCGGCACCCGGTCCTGGCCGCGCTGGCGCTGGCCGCGTACGAACTGCTGCTCGCCCTCGTGGCGTTCGCGACCAAGGTCTTCGGCGAGGTCCAGGGGCGGCTGGTCAAGCGGGCCGCCGACTGGCTGGAAGGGGCCCTCGTCGGCCGGTTCTCCCGGTACGAGGACCGCTACCGCCGCTATCTCCAGGACTTCCACGGCGTGAGCAACCTCGGCGGTCTGGAGGTGCAGGGCGCGCGCGTGCCGCGCCTGGAGGACGTGTTCGTGGACGTCAGCCTCAAGCCGGAGCCGCCGCACCAGACGGGCCGCGCACCGCTGGCGGGCGTCGTACCGGCCGTGCCCGAGGGTGAGCGCCTGTCGCTGCACGACCTGTTACGGGCCCCGGACCCGGCCGTCCTCGCGCTGCNCGACCTGTTACGGGCCCCGGACCCGGCCGTCCTCGCGCTGCTCGGCCCGCCCGGCACCGGCAAGACCACCCTCCTGGAGCACACCGCCTGCACGCTGGCGCGCACCGGCAGGCGCCGGGGCGCGCCCCGGGACCTGCCCGTCCTGCTGCTGCTGCGCGACCACGCGCGGGAGGTCGCCGCCCGCGCGGGCGGCGGCACCGGCCCGGACGCCGGGAACCCGGACGCCGTCCCGTCCGGACCGCTGTCGCTCCCGGAGGCCATCCGCCGCGGCCTGGCCGACGCCGGCCTGGGCGACGCCCCGCCGGGCTGGTTCGAGGACCGGCTCGACAAGGGCCGGTGCGTGGTCATGCTCGACGGTCTGGACGAGGTGGCCGGAGAACGGGACCGGCAGCTCGTGGTCCAGTGGGTGCGGCGGCAGGTCGCCCGCTACCGGAGCAACCACTGGGTGCTCACCTCGCGCCCGCACGGCTACCTCACCTCGCCGCTGAACGGCGCGACGGTCCTCCAGGTGCGCCGCTTCACCCCCGACCAGATCACCCGCTTCGTACGAGGCTGGTACCGGGCGGTGGAGCGCACCGACCCGCGGGGACCGGCCCGGGGCGCCCGCGAGGCCGAGTCCGCCGCCCGGAGTGGAGCCGAGGAACTGCTCGGGCGCCTGCGCGCCGAGCCGGTGCTGTACGACCTGGCGGCCAACCCGCTGCTGCTGACGATGATCGCCAACGTGCACCGCTACCTCGGCGAGCTGCCCGGCACCCGCGCCGAGCTGTACGCGCAGATCTGCCGCGTCCTGCTGTGGCGGCGCGACCGGGCCAAGGGCCTGGACCGGGCCGACGGCGAGGCCCGCGAGACCGTACTGCGGCACCTCGCCCACCACATGATGACCGGCAGGCGCCGGGACGTGTCCGTGGCCGCCGCGCAGACGAGGCTGGGGCCGGTGCTCGCGGACGCCGGATTCACCGTCACCGCCCGCGAGTTCCTGGCCGAGACCGCCAGGACGGGCCTGGTGGTCGAGCGGGAGCGCGGCGTCTACGCCTTCGCGCACCAGACCTTCCAGGAGTACCTGGCCGCCGCGCACCTCCACGACCACGGCCTGCACGACGTCCTCGTACGGTCCGTCGGCGACCCGTGGTGGCGCGAGACCACCCTGCTGTGGGCGGCGCGTACGGACCCCAGCCCGGTCATCGACGAGTGCGTCGCCGACGGCGGCCCGGCGGCCGTCGCCCTGGCCTTCGACGTGTACGAGGAGGCGCGGGAGACCGGCCGCCGGGTCGCGCACGCCGACCGCCTCGAACAGATCCGGCGCGACGGGCTGGCGGCCCCGCCGGGCTCCGAGCGCCGCCGCCTGGTGGCCGCCGTCACCCTCGCCCGCCACCTGCGCCCGGCGGTCTGGCTCGGCGACGACACCGTGGTGTGCGCCCGGCCCGTCAGCCGCGCCGTCTACCAGCTGTTCGCGGACGAGTACGGGGGCGACGCGGCCCTCCCCGGCGGCCCCGGCGAGCACCCCGACGCCCCCGCGCACGGCGCCGACCCGCAGACCGTGCGCGGGTTCGTCCAGTGGGCGCACGGCCTCCTCGGCCTCCTCGGCGGCACCGGCGGCTACCGCCTGCCCGACCGGGCGGAGGCCGCCGACCCGGCCATGCGGCCGCTGGCCGACCCCGGCTGGGCGGTGTGGATCCGCACGCCGGACGACGGCCCGGACAGGCCGGAGAGGAGCTACCGGCTGGGGGCCTCGCCCGGCCTGTGGCTGCCGGACGGCGTACCGCACCCGTGGGCCGTGTCCATGCCCCGGGTCGCGGAACGGCTCGACCAGGACTGCGCGGTGCTGGCCTCGTACGGGCGCCGCGTCGCCGACGCCTACACGCGCGGGACGACGACAGGCGGGGACACCGAGATCCAGACGGCCTCCCCCCTGGTCAACCTCGCGAACGGACTCGCCGGGGCCGAGGACGCGCTCGGCCGGCTCGCCGACGGACTCACCCGCGTCGCCACCTACTACCACCGTCCCGGCTGGTGGGACTCGGGCGAGGGGGAGGGCAGCTCCGGCGACCTGGCGTCCGTCCTCTACGACGAGCGGGTCGGCGGGCTGCACGGCCTCCTCGCCGAGGCCGCCGCCGACGGCCGGGTCGCGGGCGGAGTCCCGAGCGACGGCTCGCCGGAGTCCGTGTTCGGCCTCGCGAGCGTCGTGGCGAGCCTGTGCGCCCTGTCGTGGCGGCTGTCCAAGGCCCTTTACCAGGCCCGCGATCTCGCCGGTACGCCGTACCAGGACTTCCGGGGGGAGAAGGACCGGCTGCGGGCGCTCGTACCCGAGCTGACGCACTGCGCCGACCGCGTGCGACGGCTGCTGCCCGGCAGCCCCGTCCAGGGCCGGGTCACCTCCGCCATCGCCCGCGAGTTCCTGGGCCGCTGCTTCTGGGGGCAGCACGAGGACGCGCTCGTCGCCTCGGGGACCGTGGCCGCCCTCGCCATCGCCCGCGCCCGCCGCGACGCCCTGACCCGCCCCCGCCGCGACCGCCGCCCCCGCGACCCCGAACGGTACGGGGCACTGCGCGACCTCGCCTCGCAGTGCGGCCTGCCCGGGCCCGCGGACACCGGCGAGTGGGTGACGTCCCCCGGCCTGCTTTGGGACCTGCTGGTCAGGCTGAGGGACACCGGCACGCGCGAGTCCCGGCGGCTGCGCGGCAACCCGGACCTGGACCCGGAACGCTGGGAACTGGCGGCGGAGGTCTCCCGGCTCGGCCTGTCGCTGCTGGAACCGCCGGGCGACACCCCGCCCGCCGCGCTGGCCGCCGTACGCACGGGAGCGATGGCGCTCGCGGACTACCACGCACGGGGGGACGGGCCGTTCCGGGAGCTGGGCCGGGACATCGCGGCCGGGTTCACCGTGCTCCAGGACCGGGCGGAGGGCGTCCTGGAGCCCCGGGACGTGCTCGTGCTGGTACGCGCGTGAGGCGCGGGCGGACGGCTTCGCGGCCGGGGGCGTGGGCGCGGGACGACGGACAGGCCGCCCACGAGAGCGCCCAGCGCCCACGACGCCCCGGACTCACCGGTCCCCGGCCCCCCGACCTCCGGCCGTCCGCACCGTATGAACCCCGCCACCCCGGTAGGCGCGCGGCCCCTGGTGTGCCACGATGCTCGGCATGGCATATGCGGAACGCCACCTCGCAGATGACGAAACGCTGCTGCGCGCCACGCGACGGCACTGGACCGAGCTGTTCGGCGCGTTCGTGGCGCTGCTCCTCGTCTGGGTCGTGGCGGGCGCGCTGCTGTGGGTGCTCCCGGACCGCGACTGGCGGGCGACGGCCGCCGCCGTGGTGGTGGGCGCCGCCGTGCTCGCGTCCCTGTGGCTCTGGCTGATACCCCTGCTGAAGTGGCGCAGCACGGTGTACGTGCTGACCAGCAAGCGGATCTACCGGCGCACCGGCTTCCTGACCAAGACCGAGCACAGCATTCCGCTGATCCGGGTCAACGACATCTCCTTCGAGGCGACCCTGCGGGAGCGCATCCTGCGGCAGGGCACGCTGACCATCCAGTCGGCCTCCGAGCACGGCATGCTGACCCTCCAGCACGTGCCCGATCCGGAGGGCCTGACGGCCGCGATCAACCAGGCGGTGGCCGAGGAGGAGGGCCGCCAGCACTCCGGCCCGGGCGGCCCGGGCCCGTACGGCCGCTGAGCGCTCGTACGGACACGGGGCCTGGCTACCGGCCCAGCCTGGCCAGCGCGTCCGTCACCGCAGCCGGGTCCAGCGGACCGATGTGCGGCGCGTCGGGGAAGTCGACGACCCGGAACGGATTGTCCGGGGTGCGTTCGTCGGCCTCGGCGATCATCCGGTCCTGGAGCCTGGTGGCGATGGTGCGGTCCTTGCCGAACCGCAGGTAGGTGCGCGGCAGCCGCCCCCAGGTGTCGGGCCGCCCGACCGCCTGCCCCGCGTACGCCCCGATCGGCTCGTCGGTCTGCAAGCCGGAGAGGGCGAGGCGGAACGCCGGGTCCGGGTAGTCGGCGCACATCATCGCCTTGTAGGCGGCGAGGTCCTTGACGGCGCCCGAGCGCGGGTTCAGCCGCAGCACGCGCAGCTTCTCCTGGTCCCCGACCATCTGCTCGTACGGAATCAGAGCGTCCGCGTTCTCCGGCGCGGCCGTGCAGGCGTCCGGGCTGGGCATCGCGGGGCTGGGGCAGAAGGCGGCCATGTAGCAGATGTGGGCGAGGAGTCCGGGCACCGCGTCGGCGACCCGGCTGACCGAGGCGCCGCCGAGGCTGTGCCCGACCAGCACCACGGGCCCGCCGTGCCGCGCCGCGCGGCGCACGGTGTCGGTGACGCGCTTCTCGTAGTCGTCCAGCGTGAGATCCCGCAGCGGCGACGGCTCGGTGGCCAGCGCCGCCAGGTCCTGCGTCTGGTAGGCCACGGGCACGAACGCCTCCGCGCCGTGCATCGGCTGGTCCACCGTGACGACCCGGTGCCCGCGCAGCGTCAGCTCCCGCGCGATCGGCATCCAGAAGGCCCCGGAACTGTGCGTGCCGTGCACCAGGACGTACGTGCGCGGCCCCGCGCCCCGGCGCTCGGCGGCGCGGGCGGTCCCCGCCCCCGCCCCGGCGGCGAGCGCCGCGCCTCCCGCCGCCAGCCCGATCCGCCGCAGGGCGGTGCGCCGGGACGCGGGCCCCGCGGCCCCCGTCCCCGTGTCGACGCGGGCGGTTCGGAAGGTACGCCGGAAGTCCATGGGGTCTCTCCGTGGTCAGGCCAAGTGGTCGCCAACCATCCTCAGCGGCCGACGCGCCGGGCGGCTCCTTCTCACTGACGATCTCGGACGGGACCGCTCGTCAGCGAGAAGGAGCCCCGCCCCCTGGGGGCCGCGCGGTCATCGCCGCCTTCTGCGTGCCGACGCGCTCAAACCTCTCGTTCCGCATGCCAGTTGGTTCAGCTCTCGATCCCCGTCCCGTCGGTTCCCGCGGATCGGAACGCCGAACTCAGGCCCACGACGAACGCCCGCCACGAAGGAATGTCCCGCAAAGGCCCAGACGGGTCGATCAGTTCCAGGAGCCGATGACGGTTCTGCGGAAACCGCTTCTGGAAGATCTCAAGTCTGCGCCCCTTCAGCTCGCTCGCGGTGGCCAGAGCATCCTTCAGCATCGACTTCGGATCCGGAACGCGTTCCACAGCCGGGCCCTTCGGCAGACCGAGACGTGTCTTTCCTCCTGGGTTGCCGGCCACCTGCCGGATGACCGACTCGTCGACGAGCAGCCACGCTTCCAGCATCCGTACGGGAATCACCGGCACATGACGGAGGCTGCCCCAGACCTCCTCCACCGCCGCTGCGATCTCCTCCCTTCGGGCCTGGACACCCTGCCCGTCGGCATCCCGCTGGACGATGACCACATCGAAATCACCCCCCAATTGCCGCGCCGCCCGGAGCTTGTCACCCACAGCGTGCCCCACACGGCCCGCCAGCAGCGCGAAATCGGGTGCGGTCAGCAAAATCTGCTGGCCTTCCTCAGCCGCTGCCTGCTCGATGTGCGGCCGCAACCCCCGGTCACTGCTGCCCTCACTGACAAACAGCACCCGCAAGGTCACGCGGCCTCCCACGGAAGCGAAAGCTGCGCGCCGACCGGCGCGGTGAGATACGGGAGGATATCGGCCATAGTGAGATAGTCCCCGCTGCCGTGCCGGGCTCTCCAGCTCCCGGCGAGGGGCCGAAGACGCAGGCTGCGAGCCAGGCTGCCGTCTGCGGCACGCACGACGGCGGAGTCAGCGAAAAGCAGATCGTCCTTGGGGACCAGTTGCACGACACCGGGCGAATGCGTGTTGACGAGCACCTGCCGGAACGGGTTGTCCTCGCCCGGCTCGCTGCTCACGTCGACCGTCAGATCACGAACGAGATCCACCATGGCGGACAGGTTCGCCGGATGGATGCCGTTCTCCGGTTCCTCCATGCACAACAGCCCCCTGACCTGGTGGTCTTCCAGCAGGACGCACAGTGCCAGAAAGCGCAGCGTGCCCTCGGACAGACTCCTGGCGGGCAGGACCATGCCGTCAGCCTCGTGAAGCTGGACGGTGAAAAGCTGCCGTACGTCGTCCTGCAACACCTCGACGCTGCGCACACTCACGCCACTGAGGTCGCCCAGCCGACCGGCCACGCGCGCGTACACCTGTTCCGAGATATCCGCGCCCAGGGTGTCGTGGGCGATGCGGAACAGTGTGGCCGGTAGATGCAGGCCGTCAGGCATCAACTCACGTGGGGCGGTGTACGAATCGGAGCTGCGCAGCGCGGAGGGCTCCAGTGCCAGCCGCCGCCATGCCTGCATCTCGCGCCGGGCAGCCAGGATCGTGGGGTTGCCGCTGCTGGTGACGGTGGACACGACGGTTGCTCGCGCCCTGGAGGCGGCAGTCGGCTCAAGCTGACCTCGACTGCCGTCCTGGTGGATGCTGACGATCGGCTCGCCCTCGGGGCTTGGCGCAGTCGAGATGAACGCCTTCCCGGCCCGTCGGCCCAGCACCACACGGCTGCGGAAGTTTTTCACGCTGTGTGGAAAACGCAGGTGCGCGTGAGCGTCGCCCTGTTTGATGTGGCGCAGGCTCTCGTGGCGCAGGGCAAGGCGGCCAATGCGCTCGACGCCGCGCGGGGGCTCGTAGCCGAGTTCCAGTTCGTAGCGGAGAAAGGTGGTCGTGGGCTTGGCCTGGCGTCCGAAATCGTCTTCCACCTCAGCGGGAACGATCATCTCGGCCGCGAACCGCATGACGTGTGAGCCGGATGCGTAACCGTTCCAGAACAGGTCTCGGGGATCTCCGAGGCGTTCTCCGTGTACTCCGCGGACCTGCTGGGCCGCCTCCATCATCGACTGGTCGGCCAGCAGGCTGAGGAACTGGACCGCATCGAACAGGTTCGATTTACCCGTACCGTTCACACCCGCGATGCAGGTGAACGAGCCGAGGTCGACCGACAGGCCGAGGAGGTTTTTGAACCCGTCGACTTCCAATCGCGTCAGCAATGCGGTCTCCAGTGAGCTGCGGGCGTAGCTGCTTCGGTCAGCGTATAGGGGACCATCGGTGGGGACGGCGAAGCGAGTGCGTCGACAGCCTGCTCGCCGCCGAGCGGTGCGCGGCCCAGGAGACGCGCACCCGTCCCGCCGTGAAGGCCCTCCCGGCCTGCTGCTGGCCGGACGCACCAGCCCCGACTGCGCGCGGCCTCGCCGCCCGCACCGGGGTCCTGCACGCCTGAGCGGAGCCGCGCGGCGGGGGCGTCCGGTGGACTCCGGGGGCTCGGGCCCGGCCCAGCACCGTTCGCCCGGGCGGTCCAGGACCCGCCCCTTGATCTCAACCTCACGTGAAGTTCTACGGTGCTCGCACCAGAGATCACGCAGAGGGGTACCGCTCATGACGTCCCAGCCCGGCTCCGACGCCGAACTCGCCGCGCAGCCCGCCCCGTACTGGACCAAAGTGGCGTACGAGGCCCTTATCGCGTTCACCAGGACCCAACTCGCCGAGCTGGGCATCACCCAGCCCCAGTACTGGCTGCTGCGCCACCTGTCGAAGAACGACATCTCACCCGACGGCCACGGCATGACCCTCCCCGAACTCCGCCAGGTCATGAGCTCCTACCTCAGGTCCGAGGACGATCTGGAGGCCGATGCGGAAGTTCTGTACGAGCGCGGCTGGCTCACCCGCGACGACGGCGGACTGCTGTGGATCACCGAGTCGGGAGAACAGGCCCGCGCCGACGTCAAGCGGCAGGTGCCGGCCATACGCGACCGGATGCACCGGGGCATCGATGACGCCGACTACGTCACCACCCTGAAGGTGCTCCAGCAGATGATCCGCAACGCCGGCGGGAGTGTGGACTAGAGCGGGTCGAGGAGCCAGAAGGGTCGGCGAGCGCTCCGGAGGAGTGCGGGCCGCCGGTAGCCTGGCGGTCATGGGGGACTGGGGGCTTCGGCCGGCTTCGGCGGCGGATGTCGAGGCGGTGGCCGAGTTGCGGGCCGTGGTGCTGCGGGCCGATCTGGAGCGGGTCGGGCGGTACGACGAGCAGCGGGTGCGGCAGCGGCTGCGGGACAGGTTCGCACCAGAGCACACCTGGGTGATCGAGGTGGGCGGCGCCTTCGGCGGCTGCGTGGCGCTGTGGCCGGACGGGGACGCCCACTGGCTGGAGCACTTCTACCTCGACCCGCGCCTCCACGGCGGCGGCATCGGTACGGCCGTGCTGCGCGGGCTGCTGGAGCAGTGCGACCGCGACGGCACCCGGGTCCGGCTTCAGGTGCTGCAAGGCAGTCCGGCACGGCGGCTGTACGAGCGGCACGGGTTCGCGGTCGAGACCGAGGACGCGGTGGACGTGTTCATGGTGCGCGAGCCGGACGTGGCCGTACGCGGCGGATGATCCTTGGCGGGTCCGCGCAGCCGCTCGGCGTCGGACGCGCGGGCCCGTACGGCACTCCGCCCCGCCGGAAGGCGTCCAGCGGGGCGGAGCAGCCCGTCAGGCGGCGGGCTTGAGGGTGGTGACGAAGGCGGTCCAGGCGGTGGCGGGGAAGATCAGGGCGGGGCCGTCGGGGGTCTTGGAGTCGCGGACGGGGACGGCGCCGTGGGCCGTGAAGGTGCGCGAGAACTCGACGCACTGGCCGCCGTTGGCCCCGCTGTAGCTCGACTTGGTCCACTCGGCGGCGTTGAGGTCCAGGTCAGGGCTCATGGCTACTCCTTGACGGTCGTCAGGAAGGCGGTCCAGGCGGTGGTCGGGAAGACGAGGGCCGGGCCCTCGGGGGTCTTGGAGTCGCGGACGGGGACGGCGCCGTGGGCCGTGAAGGTGCGCGAGAACTCGACGCACTGGCCGCCGTTGGCCCCGCTGTAGCTCGACGTGGTCCACTCGGCGGCGTTGAGGTCCAGGTCAGGGCTCATTGCGGTACTCCTTCAGGTGGGACTTGATCAGGGCCAGCGAATTGACCGGGCACAGCGCGTGCGCCCTCAACCGATCATAGATGTCCACGTGCGCCGTGACAGTCTTCGCGGAGTCGTGCAGCTTGCCGCCCTGCGGCCCTTCCGCGTAGAGCACGGTCGGAGAGCCGTCGAAGGTCAGCAGGGTGAACGGCATCATGCCGTTCGCGGTCGGTGCTCCCGCCGAGAACGGCAGGATCTGGAGGTCGATCTGCGGCGACTCGGCTGCGGCCAGCAGGTGCTCCAACTGCCCGGCCATCACCTCGGGGCCGCCCACCTCCGTGCGCAGGCACGCCTCGTGGAGGATGCCCCAGAACAGCGGGGGCTTCTCCCGGTCGAAGACCTTACGGCGGTGGATTCGGGCGGCGGTCTTGGCGTCGATCACCTCCTTTTCGGCGTGCGGGTACGCGTTGCGGTAGACCGCACGCGCGTAGTCCTCCGTCTGGAGCAGGCCCTTCACCAGGCTTGTGGAGAAGTCCAGTATCCGTGACGCCTTCTGCTCCATGGCCAGGTACGGCACGAACCACGACGGGTGGTCGCCCTCGTCGATCCGCCGCAGCAGGTCGTAGAACAGCCCGCCCGTGCCGAACGCGAGGTCCAGCCCCTCGGCGAACTTGTCGCTGGGCCTGGGCAGCAGCACTCCGGCCTCCACCCTGCTCACGTACGACTCCGAGTAGCCCGCCGCTCTGCCCAACTGCTTCTGCGTCAGGTTTCGCGCCAGCCGCACCTTCTTGACGTCGCGGCCGTAGCGCTGGAGCGGGTTCAAGTGCTCCGGTTCGGTGGTCTCGTCCAATCCCGTGACCTCCTGCCACGTGATCACCAGGCGGCGCCCCGGCAGGCAGCCGCCTTGTTCGCTGCCCTGAAAGTGTCGCGAGTCTACGGGAGGTTGGGCCACTCTGGTGACGGTCGGGCTACAGCCCGTATCGGGCCCGGCTCGCGTATCACTCGACCCAGGCCACACGCAGGACCCCCGCGACGCTGCGAACGTCCGGGGGCGTGGCCGACAGCTAATCGGGAGCTGACGACATTGAAAGAACCTACCGAAGGTCACAGGGCGCGCGTGAAGCGCCTTTTCGGTCGCGGTGCGTGGGGCAGGGGCCGAATCGGGGCGGTCCGGTGAGCGCGGGTACGAAGCTGCGGCGGCTGCCGTGGGCCGGGGAGGACGGTCGGCCGGTGTACCTCGCCGAGACCGACTCGGAGGGCGCGCGCCAGGTGGCCGCGATGGCCGACTCCGTGGAGTGCCTGCGCGTACGCGCGTGCAGCGCCCTGCTGGACCTGCTGCCCGAACGGCTGGCGGCGGCGGGCCGGGACGCGGTGCGGACGCGGCACCTGGCCGTGCGGCTGCTGCGCGCGCTGGCGGAGGTGATGACCGTGGCGGTGTGCCGGGGCGAGCGCCTGGCGGAGGCGGACTGGTCGGCCGACTCGGAGGAGGAGCGGCGGCTGGTGGTCAGCCGGGGCCTGCTGGGGGACGCGCTGCGCGTCCTGGACGACCCTGACGCCCCGGTCGAGGCGGTGGCGCTGCTGGTGGAGCGGCTGGCCGAGGCCGTACGGGACACCCTGGCGGCGGCGGAGGTCCGGGGCGCGCGCCTGGGGCCGGACGGCGGTGGGCCGCGCTGCGGTAAGGGGGCGTGCGGGTGACCGGGACCGTGCTGACGGCCCGCGCGGGAGGCGGCGGGTGGGTGTCGGCGCAGTGCGAGGTGGCGCTGCGGCAGCCGGAGTTGGGCGCGGCGCACACGCTGTGCCCGGCGGTGGCGGCGGGCCGCTGCACGTGCCGCTGCCACCGCGACCAGGCGCTGCACCCGGTCGGTACGCGCTGGGTGAGCCTGGGCCTGCTGATGGGCGGGCGTACGCCGCCGGGAGAGGTGTCCTCGGCCGTGCGGCAGCCGCGCCCGCCCGCGCCGCCCGGGGCCACGGACGCGGACTGGGCGGCGGAGACGGTCCGGGAGGCCGGGCTGGAGCCGCTGGAGCCGTACCCGGGCGCGGTGGACGCGCCGTGGCGGTGCCGGTGCGGCGGCTGCGGGCAGGAGCGTCGGCCGCGCCTGCGGGACGTGGTGGACGGCTACCGGTGCGGGCACCGGCGCGCGGGGCCGGTCGCGCGGGGGCGGTCGCGTACGGCCGCCGAGCCGCCGTACGTCGGTGACCGGTCGAGCGTTGGCCCGCGCCGTACGTCGGCCCCACGCCGTACGGCCGTGCCGAGCCGCCCCGCTCGGGCGCCGACGCGACGCCGTACGACGCCGTCCGCCGGGCGCGCGGCCCCCGCGACCCCGCTCCGTAGCACCCGCGCAAGACCAGGGGCGGGCGTCGGCCGGGCCATCCCCCGAGGCCCGCTGGGAGGTCCCGCCCGCCCCTTTCCTCCGGCCCGCAGGCGCGCGCCCCGCGCGGGACGCGCGCGCCGTTCCCGCCGACACGCGCGGGACGGGCCGATGAGGCCCCGGGACGCCGACTGCCTGGCGGCGGTCCCGGGGCCGCCCAGAGCGGGCAGCCGCCGTCGGCCCCCAAGGTTCCACGGCGGCGGCTGCCCTCCGGCCCGGTCCGCCCTCGCTCCGTTCGGTTTCCGTTCCTGTCCGGGGACGGGGTGGTGGGCGGGCCGGGCCTTCGGGCCGGTTCGCGGCGGTAGCCGCCCGCGCGTGACGGCGGTTCAGGTCTCCTTGGTCTCATTACGGACACCGGTCAGCCGCAGGCCGCCGTCCGGCGCGGAACCTGGTGGATGATGACGGGCGTCCACCCGGGTACGTGCGGAGGGGGAGTGGTGGCCGGTGGCCGTGGGGGACGGCGGCGGCTCGAAGGTGCTCGGCCGGGTCGGCCTGCTCGCGCTGGCCGTCGCGCCTGCGGCGGCGGTCGGGGTGTGGACGGACGCGGCCGCACGGCATCCCGTCCCGGCCGCGCTGCTGGCGGTCGGCTACGAACTGCTGCTCGCGCTCGCCGCCTTCGCCGTCAAGGTCTCCGGCGAGGTGCAGGGGCGGCTGGCCAAGCGGGCCGCCGACCGGCTGGAAAGCGCCCTGCTGGCCCGCTTCTCGCGCTTCGAGAGCCGGTACCGCCGCTATCTCGCCCACCACCACGGCGTCAGCAGACTCGGCGGGCTGGAGGTGCAGGGCTCGCGCGTGCCGCGCCTGGAGGACGTGTTCGTGGACGTGAGCCTCCGGCGCCAGCCGTTGCCCCGGGTCGGGAGTAGGCCACTCGCGGGCGCCGTGCCGCCACTCCCCGAAGGCGAACGCCTGTCGCTCCACGAGCTGTTACAGGCCGGAGAACCGGCCGTCCTGGCGCTGATCGGCCCGCCCGGCACCGGCAAGACCACCCTGCTGGAGCACACCGCCTACACGCTGGCCCGAATCCGCAGGCGGCGGCGCGGTACCGGCCGCGACCTGCCCGTACTCCTCCTGCTGCGCGACCACGCCCAGGACGTCACCGCCCGTGCGGGCGACGGCATGGTCCCGGACCCGCTCCCGCCGCCGTCCCTGCCGGACGTCATCCGCCGCAGCCTGGTCGTGGCCGGTCTCGCGGACGCCCCGCCCGGCTGGTTCGAGGACCAACTCGCCCGGGGCCGGTGCGTGGTCATGCTCGACGGTCTGGACGAGGTGGCGCGCGAGCAGGACCGGCAGCTCATGGTCCAGTGGGTGGGCAAGCAGATCGCCCGCTACGCGGACAACCACTGGGTGATCACCTCCCGCCCGCACGGCTACCTCTCCTCGCCGCTGGACGGGGCGACGGTGCTGCAAGTGCGCCGGTTCACGCCCGACCAGGTCACCCGCTTCGTACGCGGCTGGTACCGGGCGGTAGAGCGGATCGACCCGCAGGGCGGCGCCGGGGACGGATGGGAGGCCCAGGCGGAGCGGCTGCTGGAGCGGCTGCGCGCCGAGCCGATGCTGTACGACCTGGCGTCCAACCCGCTGCTGCTGACGATGATCGCCAACGTGCACCGCTACCTGGGCGCGCTGCCGGGCACCCGCGCGGAGCTGTACGCGCAGATCTGCCGGGTGCTGCTGTGGAAGCGCAAGGGGCTCGACCAGGCGTACGGGCAGACCCAGGAGAAGGCGCTGGGGCACTTGGCGCACGTGATGATGACCAGGAAGATCCGGGATTTCTCCCGGGGCCAGGCCGTGCTGCAAGTGGTGCTCGACGCCGCCGGGTTCGCCGGGACCGCGGACGCCTTCCTCTCGGAGGTCGCCAGGACCGGTCTGCTGGTCGAGCGGGAGCTGGGCCGCTACGCCTTCGCCCACCAGACGTTCCAGGAGTACCTGGCCGCCGCGCACATCTACGAGCATGTCCTGGAGGAGGTCCTGGTGCGCGCGGTCGGCGACTCCTGGTGGCGGGAGACCACCCTGCTGTGGGCGGCCCGTACGGACCCGAGCGAGGTCATCGACGCGTGCATCGCCGACGGCTGCCAAGCGGCGATGGCCCTGGCCTTCGACTGCTACGACGAGGCCATGGAGGCTGGCCGGAGCCTCGCGTCGGCGGGCCGACTGGAGGCGCTGCGCCGTGAAGGGCTCGCGGCGCCGCCGGGCTCCCCACAGCGCCGCCTGATGACCGCCGTCACCCTCGCCCGCCACCTGCGGCCGACCGTACGGCTCGGTGACGGCACGCTGGTCTGCGCGCGGCCGGTGAGCCGGGCGGTCTACGGGCTGTTCACGGACGAGCATCCCGAGTTCGCCTCCGACGTCCGTCCGGAAGGGGCGGCTGACGACGGCGCGCCCGTCGTGGGAGTCAGCCCGGAGGCCGCGCTGGCGTTCGTCGACTGGGTGGGCGAGACGCTGGACGCGCCCGACCGGCTGCCCAGCGAGGCCGAGGCGGCGGATCCGGCGATGCGGCGCGTCGTCGGAGCCGAGCGCGCCCCGTGGCTGCGTCCTCCGGTGCCGACACGCAACGGTGTGCCCGTGGACCGGCCCTCTCTGCGGCTGCCCGAGGACATGCCGCACCCCTGGGGCGTGCAGAGGGGCGTCGTCGCCGCGCGGTTCGTGCAGGACTGCCGGGCCCTGAGCCCTGTCGGCAGGATCGGCGACGCGTCCGTGGCGATCGGCCCGGATTCACCGGTGGCCGACCTGGCGGCCCGGCTCACCGACCGCGCCCGTGGCCTGAGCCCGCTCGTCGACTTCCTCGCGAGTACGGCGCTCCTTCCCCGGCCTGACGCCCGGGACCGGTACATGGCCACGGCCGGTGCCGCCGAACTGCGCGCCGCCTTGGAGTACGTCGGCGACCTGCTCCTCTGCCTCGGCGCCGTCGGCGACGCCCTCGCGAGCGGCGCTCCCGACGGCCCGCTGAGCGGCGGCACCCTGGACCGCGTGCTGGGCCGCGCCAGTCTGGTGGCCGCCCTCAGCGAGGTGGGGCGGCACCTGCCCGGCGCGGTGCGGTACGCCCAGGAGCTCGTCGGGGACCAGCCGCTACGGACGTCGCAGTGGCACGCCGAGCTGGTGAGGCTCCATGGCTACCTCAGGTCGTGCCTCGACAGGGTCGGTCGCCTCCTCCCCGTCGATTCCGGTGGCCTCACGGCAGAAGACGCCCGTTCCTTCCTGCGCCGCTGCGACCTCGGCCCGGACCGGGAGACGGCGCTCCTGTCGGGCGTGGTGGCGGCGCTGGCCACCGAACTCGCCCGCCAGGTGGAACGGACGAAGCCGTTCCGGGAGGAGAGCAGGTTCGGCACATACGATTTCCTCAGCGCCCTGGCGAGGTGGAATTTTGGGCAGATGCTCGGTGGCGGGCAGGTCTACACCACCTCGCCCCGCTCTCTCGCCTGGCGCTTGTACCGGCTGACGGTCCTGTCGGAGCGCCCGAACGGGCTCGTGGCCGGGCTGGCGGATGAGCTGCGCCTGCTCGGCACCGCCCTGCTGGAGCCGGGCGGCTTCCGGCCCGTCCCGGCCGCCGTCGTCCGGTTCGGCGCGCTGGCCCTCGCGGCCACCGACCCGCCGGAGCACGAGGATTCCGTCCGCCTGTGCCACGACATCGCCGCCGGTTTCACCGTGCTCCTGGACCGCGCGGACGGAACGCTCGTCCCGCGCGACACGATCGTGCTCGTACGCGCGTGACGCGGCTTTCCGAATGAGGACAGAAGCTGACCGCATGGCCGCCTAACGTCGGTGGTGTCGGAAGCCGGGAGGGACCGGTGAGGCGACGACGCACGCACGAACGGCGAAAGGTGATTCCCATGCCCGCTCTCGTAGACCAGGAAGCCCGCGGCGACGAGGCCGGAGCCCTGCTGGCGTTCCTGGAGGCGCAGCGCGGCGGCATCAGACGGGCCGTGCTCGGCCTGACCGACGAGCAGGCCGAGCGGCGGTCGACCGTGAGCGAGCTGACGCTGGCCGGGCTGGTCAAGCACGTGGCCGAGGTGGAGCAGTCGTGGGTGGAGGACGCCAAGGGCATCCCGCACGCCATCCCGCGCGACCACACCAACTGGCACCTCAGCTTCCGGCTGGAGGAGGGGCAGACCCTCGCGGGCACGCTCGCCTACTGGGACCAGGTGGCGGCGGAGACCGAGCGGTTCGTCCGCTCGCTGCCGGATCTCGACGGCACGTTCCCGCTGCCCAAGGCGCCGTGGTTCCCCGAGGGCAGCGTGCGCTCGACGCGCTTCCTGCTGCTGACGCTGATCCAGGAGGTGGCCCGGCACGCGGGCCACGCGGACGTCATCCGCGAGGCCATCGACGGCAAGACGGCCTTCGAACTGGTGCGGGAGGCGCAGAACCCGTCGCGCGCGGCGGCGTCGTAGGGGCCCGTGCGCCGGGTCGGCGCGGTCCGCGCCCCGGCGCCGTACGGCCCGGCCCCCGCCCGCCCCTCTAGCCTGGACCCCATCGGGCCCCGTCAAGAGCCAGGGGGCCTGCCAGGCGGGAGTGGGAGACGATGTCAGCGATCCGGCTGCTGGTGCTGGGGGCGGTCCGTCAGCACGGGCGGGCGCACGGCTACCAGGTGCGCAACGACCTGGAGTACTGGGGCGCCCACGAGTGGTCGACCGCCAAGCCCGGGTCGATCTACCACGCGCTGAAGCAGATGGCCAAGCAGAGTCTGCTGCGCGCCCACGACATCGCGCCGAGCACGGCGGGCGGCCCGCCGCGCACCGAGTACGAGCTGACCGAGGCGGGCGAGCGGGAGTTCCAGACCCTGGTGCGGGATGCGCTGGTGCGCCACGACGGGAAGATCGACGAGCTGACGGCCGGTGTGGGCTTCCTGGTCGACCTGCCGCGCGGCGAGGCGATCTCGCTGCTGAAGGAGCGGGTGGCGGCGCTGGAGGGGTGGCGGGCGGAGGTGCTGCGGCACTGGTCTCCGCCCAAGGGTGCCCCGGACGCCCCGGACGCCCCGGACCAGTGGGGCCATATCGGGGAGATCATGAAGCTGTGGATCCACTCCGCGGAGAGCGGGGCGGAGTGGGCCCGGGGGCTGATCGAGCGGCTGGAGGCGGGGGAGTACGTGATGCTCGGCGAGGGCGTGCGCTCGCTGGACGTGCTGCCGGACGGGGTGGAGAACCCCTACACCAAGCGGAAGTCCGCTGATGGGCAGGATCATTAGTCAAGTTTGACCACGCGGGTGCGCCCAGGTACCCTCGGCGGCTCTAGTCAAGTTTGATTAGACGTTTTCTCTGGTCGGGAGGAAGAAGGCAGTGGCAGACGTGACCGGCAGCGGCGGCCCGGCGATCGCGGTGCGGGGCCTGCGCAAGGCGTACGGCGGCAGACCGGCCCTCGACGGGCTGGACCTGACCGTCCCCTACGGCACCGTCCGCGCGGTGCTCGGACCGAACGGCGCGGGCAAGACCACCTGCGTACGCATCCTGTCCACCCTGCTGCGGCCCGACGGCGGGCGCGCCGAGGTGGCCGGGTACGACGTCGCGCGCGAGCCGCGCGAGGTGCGCCGCCGCATCGGGCTGCTCGGCCAGCACGCGGCCGTGGACGAGGGGCTGAGCGGCTGGCAGAACCTGGAGATGTTCGGCCGCCTGCACCACCTGGGTGCCCGCCGGGCGGCCGCCCGCGCGGGCGAGCTGCTGGAGCGGTTCGGGCTCGCGGACACCGGTCGGCGGCCCGTCGGGCAGTACAGCGGCGGCATGCGGCGGCGGCTGGACCTGGCGGCCAGTCTGATCACCAGCCCGCGCGTGCTGTTCCTCGACGAGCCGACCACCGGGCTCGACCCGCGCGGGCGGGCGGAGGTGTGGGAGGCGGTCAGGTCGCTGGTCGGCGGCGGCACGGCCGTTCTGCTGACCACCCAGTACCTGGAGGAGGCCGACCAGCTCGCCGACCGGATCTGCGTGGTCGACCAGGGCCGGGCCGTCGCGGACGGCACCGCCGACGAGCTGAAGACCCGCTTCGGCGGCGACCGCCTCGACGTGGTGCTGCGCGACGCCGCGCGGCTCGCCGAGGCCGCCTCGGTCGTCGGGATGGCCGCCCGCGCGGGCGCGGTGGAGGCCGACGCCGACCGGCGGCGGGTCAGCGTGCCGGTCGCCGACCGGATCGGCGCGCTCACCGGCGTCGTACGGGCCCTTCAGGCGGCCGGGATCGAAGCCGAGGACATCGCGCTGCGCCGCCCGACGCTGGACGAGGTGTTCCTGCGGGTGACGGAGGGCGGGGGAGCGGCACCCCAGGACCGTACGGGTGGGACGGGTGGCCCTGCGGACCGTACGGCTCCCGCCGACCATGCGGGCCGTACGGGCCGTACCGACCGGGCGTCGCGTACAGCGGCGGCGTCGCACGCGACGGCGAAGGAGACGAGCGCATGACCATGACCGCCACCACCCCGGCCCACGCCCCCGCCCCCGAACCCCTCGACGGCGACGGCGGCGGCGCGCTGCGCTGGGCCCTGGCCGACGCGTGGACCATGACCCGGCGCGGCTTCGCGCACTGGGCGCGGCAGCCCGCCGCCCTGGCCGTGAACCTGGCCTTCCCGGTGATGATGCTGGTCATGTTCGCCTACTTCCTGGGCGGCGGCATGACCGTCCCGGGCGGCGGCGACTACACCGAGTACCTGGTGCCGGGCATGCTGGCCCTCACCATGGCCTTCGGCCTGGAGGCGACCATGGTCGCGCTCACCCAGGACCTCGACCGGGGCGTGGTGGACCGCTTCCGCTCCCTGCCCATGTCCCGCTCGGCGGTGCTGGTCGGGCGGTGCGCGGTGGACCTGCTCGCGTCAGCGCTGAGCCTGCTGGTCATGCTCGGCGCCGGGTTCGCGATGGGCTGGCGCTGGCACCACGGCGTCGCCGACGGCCTGCACGCCGTGGGCCTGCTGCTCCTGCTGCGCTGCGCCATGCTGTGGCTGGGCGTCCACCTGGCGCTGGTGGCGGGGCGGCCGGAGATGGTGCAGGCGGTGCAGATCCTCGTCTGGCCGGTGGGCTTCCTGTCCAACGCCTTCGCGTCGCCGGAGGACATGCCGGGCTGGATCGGCGCCGTCGCCGAGTGGAACCCGATGTCGGCCACGGCGGCGGCCGTCCGCGAGCTGTTCGGCGGCCCGGGCCAGGGCGGCGGGTCCTGGGCCGTGGAACACGCCGGTCTGCTGGCGGTGTGCTGGCCGCTCGCGCTGCTCGCGGTGTTCTTCCCGCTGGCGGTGCGGCGGTACGCGCGGCTGAGCCGGTGACCTCGGCCCGGCGGGGCGAGCGCCGGTTACGGCTGGTTCGGCGCCGAGCGGTGCCCGCCCCCCGGGACCCGTCGTGAGCGCTACGGAGCCGTGGCCACGGCGGGCGGCTGACGGCCCGACGGCCCGGCGCCCCGGGGTGGACGGCCCGCGTGGCCCGCCTCCCCGGGGACCCGGAGCCCGGCGGCCCCGGAAGGCCCGGCCCCGTTCCGCGCCGTCCGGACTCGCGGAGCTCCGGGTGCCTGACGGCCCCGGAGCCCCGGAGCGTCGTACGGGGGGCCGTCCGTCCCCGAACCCCGTGCCTGCCCGGCCCGAACGACAGTCTTCAGCCGTCGTCCCCGGCCGAGCCGTCGTCGGAGAGGCTGTAGTAGATCCGGGTCGGGCTGTCCTCATCGTCCTCGTAGTTGAGGGACCTGCCTTGCAGGGACTTGGTGTAGTTGTAGATGGAGATCGCCGCCGCCCCGCCCTCGCCCACGGCCGCGGAGATGCGCCGCACGGCCCCGTCGCGCACGTCACCGGCGGCGAACACGCCCGGCAGGGTCGACTCCATGGTGCTCTTCTCGTGCCCCGCCTCCTTCCCGGTCTTCACGCAGCCCTTGTTCGGGCCCTCCTCGGTGAGCTTCACCCAGGCGTCCGCCAGCCACCTGGTGTCCGCCTGACCGCCGATCAACACGTAGAGAGCGGACACGTCGAGGGTGTCGGTGCTCTTCGTGAACGTGAGGCGCAGCTTTCCGGCCTGCGGCTGGGTGACCAGCTTCACCTCGTTGTCGTCCCGGATTTTGATCTTTCCGCTCTGCACCAGGGGGCTGATGGCGTCCTGGACGTCCTTGAGCATGTCCGCGCCGTACTTGCCACGGATGATCATGTCCACCGGGATGCCGGAAATCGTGTTCCCCTTGTCGTCCTTCTTGTCCATGGCGAACATCACCGCGGCGCGCCCGGCCGTGTCCCCGCCTCCCACGATCGCCACCCGGTCCGTCTTCGCGTCGTACAGCGTGTAGTCGGAAGGCAGGGCGTCGTAGTACACGCCCTTCCACTCGAAGTCCTGCGCCTTCGTGCCCGGGTCGAGCCGCTTGGGCTTGACGCCGATGGTGACCAGCACCATCTTCGTCTTCACCGTGGTGCCGATATCCCTGTTCTTCGTGTTCGCCGCGAACGTCAGGGTGTAGACGGGGGGAGTGGTCTTCTCCCAGTCCATCTTCGAGACGCTGTGGCAGGGCAGCCAGTGGATGTCGTCCTTGAACCTGGGCTTGTCCAGCTGCTTCTTCCAGAGGTGGGCGAGTTCGTACGGCTGGATTCCGTCCGGGAACCCGAGGTAGTTCTCGATCAGGTTGATCGCCGTGCCCGCCTCCCCTCCGGGTGCGAACTTCTCCACGATCAGCACCTTCAGCTTGAACAGGGCCGCGGCGTTCAGCGCCGCGGACATGCCCGCCGGGCCGCCGCCCACCACCACGAGGTCGTAGTTCGTGCTCTCCTTGTAGGTGACCAGTCCGAGCGCGTTCGCCAGATCGAGCAGCGCGGGGTCTGTGAAGGGGCGCGGCTTGCCGCCGACCGTGAGTTCGACCCTGACCTTGGCGTCCTCCGTCTTCGGCTGCGTCTTGCAGGTCACGAAGTTCAGGCGCAGAAACCGGTGGACCGTGAAGAACGTCTCCTCGTTCCGGTCGCCGTAGACGATGGCCGAGGGAGCGGTGATGTCCCTGGTGTCGAACAGCACGTCCTCGACCGTGTCCAGCAGATCCTCCGGCGCCTCGGGTTCCCGGGGCGCCACCCGCACGTCCATGTCACGGACGGCGACCGCCCGCTCCGGCTCTTCCGCGAGCAGCACCCGCCCCTTCTCGGGCAGGTCGAGAGCCGGTTCCGTGAGGAACTCGGCCCCGGAATCCTCCTCGAACCGCTCGTCCGCGAGGACGGCGGCCACCCGTACACCGTCTCTCCTGAGGGAGGCCAGCGTCAGCTCGGCGTCCGCCCGGTCGGCGGCCCGCAGCACCCGGTATCTGCCGCCGAAGTAGGCCGCTACCTGGTCGGTCAGCTCCGCCCCTGCCGGGGTGTCGGCGTGTACGAGCAGGATCACGGCGCGGTCGTCGTTGGTCATGGTGGGTCCTCGTCGTCAGCGTCGGGGGAGACCGCTCCCGAGCCGCGGGAAGGGCGGCCGGTACGCGCGGTGGGAAGGGCGGGACATCGCCGTACGCCCATACGAGAATTATGGGCTGTATGTGGCGGTTTCGCCCGATCGGGGGCACGGGCATCGGGGCACGGGTATCGGGGGCGCGGGGGCATCGGGGGTGCGGGCATCGGGGGTACGTCCACGTCACCGCGGTCGCTCCACCGCCTCGTACGGGCGAATCCCGCCGAGCCTGGCCGCCCGCGTCGGCGAGGCGGTCCCCGCCAACGCGGGCCGCGCCGCCCGAGGGTGTCCGCGGGCCGGGCGCGCAGGGCCCGCGCGTGGGGCCGGAGGGAACCGGCCGGGCGCACAGCGCGTTGATAGCTTTGGGCGGGACGCTGCGACCACGGCACAGTCCGCCCACCGCCTGCGGCCGGGCCTCGCACGAGCCTGCACCCTCGACCCAGGAGCCTGTCCCCGTGACCACACTCGCGCTCGGCCCCAGTTGGCTGGACTCGAACAACCTGATCGACACCTTCGGCCTGCTCGGCGTGCTCGTCGTCGTCTTCGCCGAGTCCGGCCTGCTCATCGGGTTCTTCCTGCCCGGTGACTCGCTGTTGTTCACCACCGGCATGCTCGTCACCACGGACGTGATAAAGCAGGACCTGTGGCTGGTCTGCCTGGCGATCACGGCGGCGGCCGTCCTGGGCGACCAGGCGGGGTACCTCTTCGGCCGCAAGGTCGGCCCGGCGCTCTTCAGCCGCCCCGACTCCCGCCTGTTCAAGCAGGAGAACGTGGAGAAGGCCCACGCCTTCTTCGAGAAGGAGGGCCCGAAGTCCCTGGTGCTGGCCCGCTTCGTGCCCGTCGTCCGCACGTTCACGCCGATCATCGCGGGCGTGAGCCGGATGAACTACCGCTCCTTCCTCCTCTTCAACGTCATCGGCGGCGTGCTGTGGGGCTCGGGCGTCACGCTGCTCGGGGCGGCCCTCGGCAAGGTCGACGCGGTCCGGGGGCACATCGAGCTGATGCTGATCGGCGTGGTGCTGCTGTCGGTGATCCCGATCGCCGTCGAGTACCTGCGGGCCAGGCGCAGGGCGAAGAAGGAGGCGGCCTCGGGCGCGGGCGCCGTGCCCGTCGAAGGCGCCGTCGCGGCCCCGGCCCGGACCGCGGAGGGGGCCGGTGTCGCGGAGGCGGCGGCCGGTGCCCCGGGCTCCGGTGCCGTCGCCGAGGCGGCCGGGGAGGGGGCGCAGGCCCCGGGCCCGCGCGGCCGCCACGCCAAGCGCTGACGGGGCGCGCCGCGGGCTCCGCGCGCTCCTCCCAGCTCTTTTTGCCCTGGTCTCGTCCCGTCCTCTCGTTTTCGTCCTCGTCCTCGTCCCGTCCGGCCGTACGGCTGCGGCGGGACGAGGCCGTTTCCGGGCGCTCGCCCCCGCCCGCGTGGCCACGCGGGCGGCGCATGATGCATCGTTGCCGAGGACACCCGGGAGGCGAGAGGGCAGCGGGAGACGGGAGCGGGAGACGTGGGCGCGGACCGACAGCGCGACTCCGGTACGGAGCCAGGGCACGGCCGTACGCGCGGCAGAACGCCGCAGATCCGCGACCGCCGACCACCCGCCGCCGACAGCCGTACGCCCGGGGCGGACCGTACGTCGGGGACAGCGGGCCCTGCGGCCGGAGCGGGCCGTACGTACGGGGCGGCGGGCCCTGCGGCCGGGACGGCAGACCGTACGCCGCCCGCGTCAGCGGACGGGCTGCCCGGCCTCACCCCGCCCCACGGCGTGCCCGTCGTCCGGCTGACCAAGGCGGCCACCTGGCAGGACCGCATGCGCGGGCTGGTGCGCCTGCCCGTCGGCGAGCGGCCGGTCCCCGAGCGCCGCGCACGGCCCGAGGAGCCCGGGCCCGCCGTCCCGCGCGTGCTCGACCTGACCCTGCGCATCGGCGAACTGCTGCTCGCGGGCGGGGAGGGCGCCGAGGACGTGGAGGCCGCCATGTTCGGCGTGGCGCACGCGTACGGGCTCGGCCGCTACGAGCCGAACGTGACCTTCACGCTGATGTCCGTCTCGTACCAGCCGTCGCTCGTGGACCACCCGGTGACCGCCAGCCGGACCGTACGCCGCCGCGGCACCGACTACACGCGGCTGGCCGCCGTCTACCGGCTCGTCGACGACATCACCTCGCGGGACGACGTGACGCTGGAGGAGGCGTACCGCCGCCTGGCCGAGATCCGGCGCAACCGGCACCCGTACCCGCGCTGGGCGCTCACCGTCGCCGCGGGCACGCTGGCGGGCGCGGCGAGCCTGCTGGTCGGCGGCGAGTGGCTGGTGTTCTTCGCGGCGGCGGTCGGCGCGATGCTGGGCGACCGGCTGGCGTGGCTGGCGTCGGGGCGCGGGCTGCCGGAGTTCTACCAGTTCGTGCTCGCCGCGATGCCGCCCGCCGCGATGGGCGTGGCGCTGAGCCTGGCGGACGTGGGGCTCCAGGCGTCGGCGGTGATCACCGGTGGCCTGTTCGCGCTGTTCCCCGGCCGGGCCCTGGTCGCGGCCGTCCAGGACGGGCTCACCGGCTTCTACATCACCGCCGCCGCCCGGATGCTGGAAGTCGGCTACCTCATCGTCGGCATTGTCGGCGGCGTACTGACCGTGCTGTACGGGGGCGTCAAGCTCGACGCCGGGCTGAACCCGGAGACGGGGCTGCGGCCCGTGGAGCGGCCCGCCACGCAGATCTGCGCGGCCATGCTGCTGTCGCTGGCCTTCTGCGTGCTGCTCCAGCAGGAACGTCACACCCTGGCGCTGGCCACCCTCAACGGCGGCGTCGCCTGGGTCGTCTACGGCGCCCTGCACGACACCGCCGACGTCCCGGCGGTCGCCTCCACGACCGTGGCAGCCGGTCTGGTGGGCCTGTTCGGACAGCTGATGTCCCGCTACCGGTTCGCCTCCGCGCTCCCGTACGTCACGGCGGCCATCGGGCCGCTGCTGCCGGGCAGCGCCATCTACTTCGGGCTGCTGGCCCTGGCCGAGGGCGACACCGACCGGGGGCTCGCGCACCTGACGCGGGCGGCGGCGCTGGCGTTCGCCATCGCCATCGGGGTGAACCTGGGCAGCGAGCTGGCGGGGCTGTTCATCACGACGCCGCGGCGGGCGGGGGAGACGGCGGGGCGGCGCGCGGCGAAGCGGACGCGCGGGTTCTGACGCGGGGGCCCGCGGGCTGGCGGGCTCACGGGCTCACGGGCCTACGGGCCTACGGGCCCAGGGGTCCGGGGCCGAGGGCCGGGCTCAGGGGTGCGGGGTCCCGGGCCAGCCTCGGCCCGTGCCGGGCGGGGGCCGCTTCGAGGCGGTCCTCCGGTCTGACGTACCGTCGCGAGCGGTCCGCCGGACCGAGCACCCCTCACCGCACCGAAAGGCCCACCCCCCATGCGCGACTTCGTGCGCCACGCGCTGCGCGCCGGCAGCCTGGCCGGCTCCGTGCTCGCCGTCATATGCCTCGCCCCGGGACCCGCCGCCGCCACTCCGCCCGGGCCCGGGGTCACCGGCCGGGTGATCCTCAAGACCACCGTCGGGAACACCGACCACATCCTGCGGGAGCTCACCATCCCGCCCGGCCAGAGCACCGGATGGCACTACCACGACGGTCCGATCGAGGGCGTCGTCCTGCGGGGGACCCTCACCCACTTCGCCTCCACCTGCGCGTCCGACGGCACCTACCGCTCCGGCGACGTCATCCGCGAACCGAGCGGCCCCGGCTACGTGCACATCGGCCGCAACCTCGGCCGCACCCCGCTCGTCCTGCTCGCCCACTACACGCTTCCGCACGACGCCCCGCTGTCCGAGGACGCGCCCAACCCGGGCTGCGACTTCCAGTGAGCCCACCCGGCCGGGTGCGGCGGGGCCGGGTCTGCCCCGCGGCCGCGGGCGCCGTGCGTATGGGTCGGCCCGCGGCCGCATATGCGATAACAGATAGCGGATGACGAGTAACGGATAATGGATAATGGATAACGGATTCTGATATTTGTCATCCCCCGGCTCGCGTCCGTCCCCCGGCTCGCGCCCGTACGGCCGTACATGCCGTACGGACGGCCCGGCTCGCGCCCGTAACATCCCGGCCCGGTCGGGCCGCCGCCCCCCGAGCGGCGGCCCGACCGGTGGACGGCGCGGTCAGGGCCGGCGCAGCGCGTCCTGCTCGGTGTGCTGCCAGGTGCCGTGCGCGGGCTTGTTGACGCGGGTGTTCACGGGGACGGTCGCGGTGTCGCCGCTGTCGAGCTTGACCGCCAGCTTCGTCACGGCCGTGCCGGACCCGTGCGCGCCCCTGCCGACCAGCAGGACGCCCTCGTACCGGGACTGGCCCGGGGCGACGATGTCCGGGCCGCCGCCGACGCCCTGGGGCGGGGTGGCCCGGATCCGGCCGTCGAAGGCGACCTCGCCGAGGATGCCCATGTCGCAGCGGCTCCTGCTGGTGTTCTTGGCGGTGATCAGCAGGTGGTTCGCCGGGCGGGAGACCTTCTTCACGGTGACCTTGAGCTGCGCGGCCTTGCAGAGCGCGGGCGGCCTCGCGGCCGCGGAGCGGGAGCCGGAGGCGTGGGCGGCGGTGCCGCCGAGCCCCGCGAGCGTGGTGCCGACGGCGAGTGCGGCGAGGGAGACGAGAGCGCGCGATGCGGGCATGGGTCTGGTTTCTCCTGTGGGGTGTCGACCTCGGTGGCCGGCCGGTGATCCGTGCCGGTGCCCCGAACTCTGCGGCGCGGCCCGTCCCGGCCGCCACTTCCCCGGGCAGCAGGGAACCGTGGGACGTCATCCCGCCTCTCAGCAGGGGAAACGGCGCCGTCTGGGACGCCGACCGGGACGACGGAGAGGACAGGATGAGCAGGGAGACCGAGGAGTTCGCGGCGCTGATGCGCGAACTCAAGGAGCGTTCGGGCCGCAGCTACGGGGCGCTGGCCGCGCGGCTGCACGCCAGCTCCTCCTCCCTGCACCGCTACTGCAACGGCACGGCCGTGCCCCACGAGTTCGGCCCCGTCGAGCGGTTCGGCCGGCTCTGCGGCGCCACCCGCGAGGAGCTGGTCGACCTCCACCGCCGCTGGGTCCTGGCGGACGACGCCCGCCACCGGGAGCCGGTCCCGGCGCGGCGGTCCGGAGCCCCGGACGCCCCGGCGGAGGCGCCGTCGGCCCCCGGCGCGGCCCCGGCTCCGGAGCCCGCGCCGGAGCCCTCGGACGCCGAAGCCGCGGCCGCGCCGGGC